>NZ_JBQKKM010000021.1:0-80525 GCF_052116745.1 Niallia sp. Sow4_A1
GATGATCAGGTTGATAGGTCAGAGGTGGAAGCGTGGCGACATGTGGAGCTGACTGATACTAATAGATCGAGGACTTAACTAAAACGAAAAGCGGAAACGCCTGTTTATCGGCGTACAAACTGGAAGAGCTTGTTCTTTCGATAAAGGAAACACGATGAACGTAAGTGAATCGATGTTGACTTACGCAAAAGAGATGATCGGAAGTTTGATAGGCGATAGGCGTTGGAGCTGGACAATAAAACTTAGCGTAAGCTAAGTGAGATTACTTGTTTCTTTTCTTTTACTTCATAATCTAGTTTTGAGGGAATAACTCTCAAAAATCAATAGTCTGGTGGCGATAGCGAGAAGGTCACACCCGTTCCCATACCGAACACGGAAGTTAAGCTTCTCAGCGCCGATGGTAGTTGGGGGTTCTCCCCCTGTGAGAGTAGGACGTCGCCAGGCTGTCAAAAGGTTCTAAAAGCATTATGCTTTTAGGGCTTTTTTTATTTTAATTATCCCTTTTTATATTTACCCCAAATGTTTTAATCTTTTAAGTTTCTTTCGCTTGATAAATATAAATATATATTATTTTTTTATTCAATAAGATAAGCCTCGGCAAATTATTTAAACTTGAAAATTGTGATAAATCAGACTATAGTTAATATAATCTTTATACATACTCTCCTTTCTGGCATGAAAGAATGATGATAGTAGGTTTGGAATCACTAAAAAATGGGAAAATTAATAAAACGTCTTCCTTGCTAAATATTATTTTTATCGTGTATAATTATAGTCAAATATAGTCAAAGTCAGAAGGGGGAGGCTTGGTGAGAAATATTTCGGATATAATTGAGCTTTACTTAAAAGAAGTATTAGAAATGAGCGAAAAATCATTAGTGGAAATAAAGCGAAGTGAAATTGCCGATAAATTTGAGTGTGTCCCATCACAAATTAATTATGTTATTAATACTCGTTTCACTATTGAAAAGGGGTATGTAGTTGAAAGTAAACGTGGTGGCGGTGGTTTCATTCGAATTATGAAGGTTCAAACACATGATCATGCCCATTTAATTGATCAATTACTATCCCTTATTCAAAGTCGGATACCTCAAAACAGTGCGGAAGATTTAATTCTTCGACTAGTAGAAGAAGATGTTATTAATAAGCGAGAAGCAAAGATTATGTTAAGTGTAATCGATCGCTCTGTATTATATTTAGAATTACCTTATCGAGATGAATTAAGAGCAAGATTATTAAAGGCGATGTTAACATCATTAAAATATAAATAACATCCCAGTTTTTAAATTGAGGTGAGAAACATGATGTGTTCTGAATGTAATCAAAGACCAGCTACTTTACATTTTTCAAAAAATATTAATGGGAATAAGACAGAGTTTCATCTCTGCGAGCATTGTGCACAAGAAAATGGTGATATGTTTATGATAAACGGAACAACTGGTTTATCTTTAAACAGTTTATTAGCGGGGTTACTAAATATAGAGCCAAGTTTTCAACACATCACTGAGGATACTTATAAGCGACAACAGCCTTTACAGTGCAAAGAGTGTCAGATGACATTTTCTCAATTCAGGAAAGTTGGTAAATTAGGCTGTCCTCACTGTTATGATACATTTAAAGAACAATTGCTGCCATTCATTAAACGATTGCATGGTGGTAATGTAGAGCATAAAGGGAAAATTCCAGAACGAATAGGTGGTCATTACCTCATTAAAAAGGAAATTGACCAGTTGCGAATAGAGCTCAAAGATCTAATTAATAGGGAAGAGTTTGAAAAAGCAGCAGTTATTCGAGATGAAATAAAGCATAAAGAACAACAGTTAACTTCTTTTAATGAGGGAGGGGAGTAACGTGTCTTTAGAAAAATTTATAAGTAAAGCACGGACTTCATGGATGAGTTCCGAGGGACCTGACTCTGAAATTGTGCTTACCTCTCGGATTCGATTAGCTAGGAATATACAGAACGTGAATTTTCCTCTTTTATTTTCAAAAGAAGAAGCTGATAATGTGATTCAGCAGGTGGAGGATTCTCTATTAAAGCAATTCAATCAAGAACTAGAATTGCTTGCAATGAGTGAGTTAAACACATTAGAGAAAAGAGTTCTAGTAGAAAAGCATCTCATTAGTCCTCAGCTTGCTGACCAATCTCCTAATGGAGCTGTAATATTATCAGAAGATGAAGAGTTAAGCATAATGATTAACGAAGAAGATCATATTCGAATTCAGTGTATAAAGCCTGGTCTCCAAATAGATGAAGCATTTAAAGAAGCTGATTCAATGGATGATTTAATAGAAAAAAAGATAAATTATGCTTATCATACAGAAATGGGATATTTAACAAGCTGTCCGACTAATATAGGAACAGGTTTAAGAGCTTCTGTAATGATGCATTTGCCAGGAATGGTGTTAACGCAACAAATGAGTCGAATTATTCCGGCTATTCAACAGCTTGGCTTAGTGGTTAGAGGTATTTATGGAGAAGGTAGTGAGGCACTTGGAAATATTTTTCAGATATCCAATCAAATAACATTAGGAAGATCTGAAAAAGACATCATGGAGGAACTAAAAAGTGTCGTTATGCAGTTGATTGAGCAAGAAAAAGGAGCAAGAAATGCATTAGCACAAACCTCCAACATACAATTAGAAGATAGAGTTTTCCGCTCCTATGGAATATTATGCAATAGTCGTATTATGGAAACAAAGGAAGCAGCTAAATGCCTTTCCGATGTTCGATTAGGTATTGATATGGGATATATCAAAAATATATCAAAAAGTATCCTTAATGAATTAATGATTCTTACCCAGCCAGGGTTTTTACAACTTTACGCTGGAGAACAAATGAATCCAACTGATCGCGATATTCGTCGTGCATCCTTAATAAGAGAAAGATTAAAATTGGAAACAGAATAAAGATTCTAAGGAGGATGAAAGTATGATGTTTGGCCGATTTACAGAAAGAGCGCAGAAGGTATTGGCACTTTCCCAGGAAGAAGCAATTCGCTTAGGTCATAATAATATTGGTACAGAGCATATTTTACTTGGGTTAGTTCGTGAAGGGGAAGGAATCGCAGCAAAGGCTTTACAGGCGCTTGGATTAGGTGCAGAAAAAATTCAAGAGGAAGTAGAAAACTTGATCGGCCGTGGGCAAGATGCAGCACAAACTATTCATTATACACCAAGAGCTAAAAAAGTAATAGAACTGTCGATGGATGAAGCAAGGAAATTAGGTCATTCATATGTAGGTACAGAACATATCCTTTTAGGGTTAATAAGAGAAGGAGAAGGGGTTGCTGCTAGAGTATTAAATAATTTAGGTGTAAGCCTAAATAAAGCTCGCCAACAAGTACTTCAATTACTTGGAAGTAGTGAGTCTGGCAACCATCCAGGTGGATCGGCAGCTAGTGCTAATACCCCAACTCTAGATAGTTTAGCTCGTGATTTAACAGCTATTGCAAGAGAAGGAAGCCTAGATCCGGTTATTGGTAGAAGCAAGGAAATCCAACGTGTTATTGAAGTGTTAAGCAGACGAACAAAAAATAACCCTGTATTAATTGGGGAACCTGGTGTTGGTAAAACAGCTATTGCTGAAGGCCTTGCACAACAAATTGTTCAAAATGAAGTTCCGGAAATATTAAGGGATAAACGTGTTATGACATTAGATATGGGGACAGTTGTGGCTGGTACGAAATACCGTGGTGAATTTGAAGACCGTTTAAAGAAGGTAATGGATGAAATTCGCCAAGCTGGTAATATTATTCTATTCATCGATGAGTTGCATACGTTAATTGGTGCTGGTGGAGCAGAAGGTGCAATTGATGCTTCCAATATTTTGAAACCATCTCTAGCGCGTGGGGAGCTTCAATGTATTGGTGCTACTACATTAGATGAATATCGTAAATATATTGAAAAAGATGCGGCATTAGAAAGAAGATTCCAGCCTATTACAGTAGATGAACCTACAAGTGAAGAATCTATTCAAATTTTAAAAGGTTTAAGAGATCGCTATGAGGCACATCATCGTGTTTCAATTACAGATGAAGCAATTGATGCAGCTGTAAAATTATCTGATCGCTATATTTCTGATCGCTTCTTACCAGATAAAGCAATTGACTTGATTGATGAGGCTGGTTCTAAGGTCCGTTTAAGATCTTATACAACTCCTCCTAACTTAAAAGAGTTGGAAGTAAAGTTAGAGGAAGTACGCAAAGAAAAGGATGCTTCTGTTCAAAGTCAAGAATTCGAGAAGGCGGCATCTTTACGTGATACGGAACAAAGATTGAGAGAACAGTTAGAAGAGACGAAGAAGAATTGGAAAGAAAAGCAAGGACAAGAGAATACAGAAGTGACAGTGGAAGATATTGCGAGTGTTGTTTCTAGCTGGACTGGAATCCCTGTATCTAAGCTTGCACAAACAGAAACAGATAAGTTATTAAACATGGAAAATATTCTTCACAATCGAGTAATTGGTCAAGAAGAAGCAGTAATTGCGATTTCTAAAGCAGTAAGACGTGCTAGAGCTGGATTAAAAGATCCAAAGAGACCAATTGGTTCCTTTATTTTCCTTGGTCCTACTGGGGTGGGTAAGACGGAGCTTGCTCGTGCCCTTGCGGAGTCTATGTTTGGGGATGAAGATGCGATGATTCGTATCGATATGTCTGAATACATGGAGAAGCACTCTACTTCAAGGCTAGTAGGATCTCCTCCAGGGTATGTCGGATATGAAGAAGGCGGACAATTAACGGAGAAAGTAAGAAGAAAACCATACTCTGTCGTGCTTTTAGATGAAATTGAGAAGGCACATCCAGATGTATTCAATATCTTACTTCAAGTTCTAGAAGATGGTCGACTTACAGACTCAAAAGGAAGAACGGTTGATTTCCGTAATACTGTCTTAATAATGACATCTAATGTTGGTGCTTCTGCGTTGAAACAAAATAAATATGTTGGTTTCAATGTTCAGGATGGAGACCAAGATTATAAAGATATGAAGGGTAAAGTAATGGAAGAGCTGAAAAGAGCATTCCGTCCAGAGTTTTTAAATCGTATCGATGAGACAATTGTTTTCCATGCATTAGAGAAAAAGCATTTAAAAGAAATCGTTACTTTAATGGCAGATCAATTAGTTAAACGCCTAGTAGAACAGGACATTCAACTATCTATTACAGAAGCGGCAAAAGAAAAAATAGCGGAAGAAGGCTATGATCCAGAGTATGGAGCAAGACCACTTCGTCGTGCGATACAAAGACATGTAGAGGACCGATTATCGGAAGAGCTTCTAAAAGGAACCGTATTAACTGGTCAACAGATTGAGTTAGATGTAGAGAATGGTGAGTTCACAGTAAAGGTCAATGGAGCAGAGCCAGCAGTAAATTTACAAAAATAATAAACGAGTAAATGAATATAAGTGACACACGTATTACAGCTTCCTGCGTGTGTCCTTTCTTTATTTAATAAAATATAGGTGTAAGATTACCATCTAAGTATTTTCGTATAGCAACATACCGGGAATACATATCATTAAGGTAGAAGAAGAAATGAGTATACAAGGAAAAGGGTGCTGAATATGGCCAAAAGGAAAACAAAATTTCTTTGTCAGGATTGCGGATATGAATCTGCAAAATGGATGGGGAAATGTCCAGGATGTGGCAACTGGAATACCATGGTGGAAGAAGTAGAGAAAAGCGCTGTTCAAAGAAAAGGAGCGTTTGCCCACACAGCTACCAGTACGATTGCTGCAAAACCGATTCCTATAACAAGCATTGAAACTGTTAATGAACCTAGAATTTATACAGATTTAATCGAATTAAATCGTGTGCTTGGAGGAGGAATAGTTCGAGGTTCACTCGTATTAATAGGGGGCGATCCAGGGATAGGGAAGTCTACGCTTTTATTACAAGTTTCTTCTCAATTGGCACAGAAGAAGCATTCCGTTTTATACGTATCTGGGGAGGAATCTCAGAAGCAAACAAAATTAAGAGCAGATCGGTTAGGTGTAGTTTCAGACCATTTGCTTGTTTATTCGGAAACCAATCTAGAAGAAATAAGTAGAACGATTGAAAATACGAATGTAGAGTTTGTTGTTATTGATTCGATTCAAACAATCTATCATCCCGAAGTTACTTCTGCACCTGGAAGTGTTTCTCAAGTTAGAGAATGTACAGCGGAATTGATGCGAATTGGAAAAACAAAAGGAATAGCAATTTTTATTGTAGGACATGTTACAAAAGAAGGATCTATAGCAGGTCCAAGATTGTTAGAACATATGGTGGACACTGTTTTATATTTCGAGGGAGAAAGACATCATACATATCGCATTTTGCGGGCAGTAAAGAATCGATTTGGGTCTACCAATGAGATGGGCATTTTTGAAATGAAAGAATTTGGTCTTGAAGAAGTAGAGAATCCATCTGAAATTTTCCTAGAAGAGCGTTCACAAGGTGCCGCGGGTTCAACAGTTGTAGCATCAATGGAAGGGACGAGACCTGTTCTTGTTGAAATCCAAGCATTGATTTCACCGACGAGCTTTGGTAATCCAAGGAGGATGGCGACTGGGATTGATCATAATAGAGTCCCGCTTTTAATGGCAGTGTTAGAAAAAAGAGTAGGAATGTTATTACAGAATCAGGATGCTTATTTAAAGGTAGCTGGTGGGGTAAAACTGGATGAGCCTGCTATTGATTTAGCAATCGCAGTAAGTATTGCGTCAAGCTTTAGAGATAAACCAACTAAAGCTACGGATTGCATTATAGGAGAAGTTGGATTAACTGGGGAAGTTAGAAGAGTTTCTCGTATTGAGCAAAGAGTACAGGAGGCTGCAAAACTTGGGTTTGAACGTGTTATTATTCCAAGCAATAATTTAAGCGGTCTAAAGGCACCAGAGGGAATAAAGGTTGTGGGAGTTAGTTCAGTGGCAGAGGCATTAACAGCCGCTTTTGGGGACTAATTAAGAAAAAATACATTGATGTGAATTTTTAGTTGTGTTAAAATGGAGTATTTAATTATTTGACAGCGATTTATTTTTAATGCTAATCTAGTTTTATCAAATAAAATAGATATTTATCTCTCTGTCTGTGTTATCTTTTCAATTTACAGTTGGGAATTATATGTTTTTCTATGTATCTTCCTTTATCCATAATTTTTATAGATAGATACGAAGGAAGTATTTACAGTATATTATTATTTCCCGCGCAATGTATAAGGATTGCATCAAAATTAACACTAGTATTTGGCATAGTCATCATATCTATAAAAATAACTTTTTCATTACAAATAAAAAATTCCTGTAATATTAGGTTTCAAATCTGGGAATTTGTTTATAATGTGAAAGAGGAGGTGGAAGTATTGTTAAAACGCATTGTTCAAATTTGTTTTTTAATTATTGGAGGAACAATAGGATTTTTATTCATTCCTGATTTATTCTCCATAATGTCTATTGATCATAATCTTATTAATAACGCATATGTGTCAGCAATACTTGGTGCCATTATTTTTTATCTTATTACTTTTTGGGCGATTGATTATATTGTTAACTTTATCAAGTTCTTGGAAGAATCGATTGTAAAGGCTCCAATAACAGATATTATTTTTGGTAGTGTTGGAATAGGATTTGGGTTAACTTTGGCCTTTTTAGTAGGGTATGCGTTAACATCTGTTCCTGTGCTTAATAATGTCGCGCCAATTCTTTTGTCATTACTTTTTGGATATTTAGGTTTTCAAGTTGGCTTTAAGAAGAGAGATGAACTGTTAACGCTCTTCACAGCAAGAAAGAAAAAAGTAGTGGAAGAAGAACCCTTAAAAGTTGAAAAAAGTAATTTAAAAATATTGGATACTAGTGTTATTATTGATGGGAGAATTGCGGATATTTGCCAAACAGGGTTCCTAGAGGGCACCATTGTTATTCCGCAATTTGTTCTTGGAGAGCTTCAGCATATAGCAGATTCATCAGATGCGCTTAAACGTAATCGAGGAAGAAGAGGGTTAGATATTCTTAATCGGATACAAAAAGAGTTAGCGATTAAAGTGGAAATTTACGAAGGTGATTTTGAAGATATCACAGAAGTAGATAGTAAACTAGTTAAATTAGCTAAATTGACTAATGGTGTTGTTGTAACGAATGATTTTAACCTAAATAAAGTTTGTGAACTGCAGAAGGTTGCTGTTCTTAATATTAACGACTTGGCAAATGCCGTAAAACCGGTTGTTCTTCCTGGAGAAGAGATGAAAATCCAAATTATCAAAGACGGGAAAGAACATAATCAAGGTGTTGCATATCTAGATGATGGAACAATGATTGTTGTGGAAGAAGGACGCAATTATATTGGAAAACATATAGATGTTCTTGTAACAAGTGTCTTGCAGACGTCTGCGGGTCGAATGATTTTTGCTAAACCAAAGTTATTAGAAAAAGCATTGTAAGAATAGGGGTTAGTAACATGGCTTATGAAGTCATTATTCCGGCAGCTGGACAAGGGAAACGAATGGGATTAGGAAAGAACAAACTGTTTCTTGAGTTAGACCATTTACCAGTATTTATTCATACCTTACTTGTTTTCGAAAATGATCCAAACTGTAATGGAATTTGGTTGGTAGTTAGTTCAGACGATAAAAAACAAATGAGTGAACTAGTAAAGAAATATGCAATTATGAAAGTTGCTGCACTAATTGAGGGTGGTAGTGAAAGACAACACAGTGTCTACCATGCAGTAAAGGAAATATCGGATGATACGATCGTTCTTGTTCATGATGCGGCTAGACCTTTTATTCAAACAGATCAAATAGCTAGATTGACAAAGGTTGCAGAGGAAAGTGGCGCAGCTGTTTTAGCAGTACCAATTAAAGATACTGTCAAAAGGGTTGATGGTGATTTGGTAGTGGAAACAGTTGAGCGTTCAAGCTTGTGGGCTATTCAGACCCCACAAGCTTTTCGCATTTCCATTTTAAAAGAGGCACATGAAAAGGCGGTTGTAGATACATATATAGGTACAGACGATGCTAGTTTGGTGGAGAGATTTGGACAAGCTGTTCACATTGTTGAAGGAAACTATGACAATATTAAATTGACGACACCGGAAGATTTATACTTTGCTGAAGCAATAGTAGCGAAGCGAAAAATAAAGAACTAGCGAGAGAGTAATATTTTTTAATAAGGGAAAAAGACTGGAGGATTTTTAAGATGTTTCGGATTGGACAAGGTTTTGATGTTCATCAATTAGTAGTCGGCAGGCCGCTTATTATCGGTGGGATAGAAATACCGCATGAAAAGGGACTGCTCGGACACTCTGATGCAGATGTTTTACTACATACGATTGCGGATGCCTGTTTAGGAGCTATTGGAGAAGGAGATATTGGAAATCATTTTCCAGATACGGATGATGCATTTAAAGATGCTGATTCAGCAAAACTATTGCAGCATGTATGGCAAATAGTGAAGGAAAAAGGCTATAAATTAGTAAATGCTGATTGTACGATTATGGCACAGCAACCTAAAATGGCACCCCATATTCAGGCAATGCAAGCAAGGATTGCGGAGTTGCTCGAAACAGAACAGGAAAATGTAAATGTAAAAGCGACTACTACAGAGAAATTAGGGTTTACTGGAAGAGGAGAAGGAATTGCATCACAAGCGGTTGTATTACTCCAAAAAAGAAATGGATAAATGATAGGTAATTAAGGACGAAACCTTTTAAAGGAAAAAGCAAAGTGATAGAATAGATTAGAAAAAGCGTAAGTAATCAAGGAGGCACAAGCATGTCTAACGAAATTCGTGTTCGTTATGCTCCAAGTCCAACGGGACATCTGCATATTGGGAATGCGCGTACAGCATTATTTAATTATTTATTTGCACGTAGTAAAGGCGGAAAGTTTATTATCCGCATTGAAGATACTGATAAAAAAAGAAATATTCAAGGTGGAGAAGAAAGCCAGCTGAAATATTTAAAATGGCTTGGAATGGACTGGGATGAAAGTACGGATGTTGGTGGTGAATATGGTCCGTATCGTCAGTCTGAAAGAAATGATATTTACAAAAAGTACTACACAGAATTATTGGAAAAAGGACTTGCTTATAAATGTTATTGTACGGAAGAGGAAATTGAAGCAGAAAGAGAAGAACAAGTAAGCAAAGGAGAAACACCTAAGTATTCAGGCAAATGTCGCCATTTAACAAAAGAACAACAGGGGAAATTAGAAGCTGAGGGAAGACAGCCTAGTATTCGAATTCGTGTTCCTGAAAATGTTGTTTATGAATTTAATGATATGGTTAAAGGGGAAGTTTCTTTTGAATCAGAAACAATTGGCGATTATGTCATTGTTAAAAAGGACGGGACTCCAACATATAACTTTGCTGTGTCTATTGATGATCATTTAATGGATATCACCCATGTTTTACGTGGAGATGATCATATTACCAATACACCAAAACAATTGATGCTCTATGATGCATTTGGTTGGGAAAGACCGATATTTGGGCATATGACATTAATTGTCAATGAAAGCAGAAAGAAATTGAGTAAGCGTGATGAATCAATTATTCAATTTATTGAGCAATATGAAGAACTAGGCTATTTACCTGAAGCGTTATTCAATTTTATTGCTTTATTAGGCTGGTCTCCAGAAGGCGAAGAGGAATTATTCTCTATTGAAGAATTTATTCGTATTTTTGATCCAGCGAGATTGTCTAAATCTCCTGCGCTATTTGATCAAAATAAATTGGCATGGATGAATAATCAATATATTAAAAAGGCAAATATAGAAACTGTTGTGCGTCTAGCTGTTCCACATTTAGAAAAAGCTGGCTTAGTGAATGAAAATCGTTCTGCTGAAGAAGAGGCATGGGTAAATAATTTGGTTGCTTTATACCAAGAACAAATGAGCTGTGGAGCAGATATTGTAGACTTATCTACTTTGTTCTTCAGTGACGAAATTCATTATGATGAAGAAGCAAAAGAAGTTTTAGCTGGGGAACAAGTTCCTGCAGTAGTACAAGCCTTTAAAGAAGCATTAGCTGAAATGTCGGAATGGAGTGCTGATCAGATAAAGGCTTCCATTAAAGCAGTTCAAAAGGCTACCGGTCAAAAGGGTAAAAACTTATTTATGCCAATTCGAGTTGCTACAACAGGACAAACGCATGGACCAGATTTACCAAAAGCCATTGAGCTTCTAGGAAGAGAAAAAATTGATGCAAGATTAACAGCATTAATTAGTTAACATTTCTAGGGAAATGTAATATAGTAATAGGAAAGCTATATAGAAAAATCGTAGATGAGGAAAAGTAAAAAAG
The DNA here is from genome assembly GCF_052116745.1 of Niallia sp. Sow4_A1. Classification (NCBI taxonomy): domain Bacteria; kingdom Bacillati; phylum Bacillota; class Bacilli; order Caryophanales; family Bacillaceae; genus Niallia; species Niallia sp. Sow4_A1. The sequence goes on from NZ_JBQKKM010000021.1 coordinate 11,279, forward strand.
GAGAAGCTTATTAGAGAGAATCATCACCCGGCTGAAAGTGATTCAAGTAACCTCTTTTTTGAAGTGCACCTCAGAGTCCTATATCGAAAAAATGTTTTAGTAGATAGAGGCGGAACCTAACCGTTAACAGGGATTGAGTGGAGATTATCGTTTACGAGCGATAGTCTAAACAGAGTGGAACCGCGCCTCAAAAAGCGTCTCTGTCTTTTTTAGACAGAGACGCTTTTTTTATGGATTTATCCCATTCTTAATGGACAGTAATTCTCCTAAAAGCTTATGGAAAATAAGAAGATAAGTGGGAGGTTAACTTTCCGTAAAGGTCCCATTGGTTCAACAAACCATCGGGAGAGGGCCCTCGACTGATGAAGGTTTCTTTATTCATTAAAGGTAAGAGCGAACTTGCTATTTGGAGGGAGTACGTTTACCTTGTGGTGATAGATTTGTTTTTAGAGTATTGTCTGTATGGAGAGTCGGGAGAATTTCTAAGTTCTAATTTTATATTAACAATAATGGTATTAAACTGATGTATCTTTTGCATAAAAATAATTATTTTAGGAAATGAAGCGAAAGAACAACGATCCATTTTTAAGGAGTATGACTGTTAGAAAGCAGAATATAGTTGCAAATGGGGGGAGATTAGTATGTTTCGGCGCATAAAAGAGGATGTTGCAGTTGTGTTTGAACAAGATCCTGCTGCAAGAAGCTCAATAGAGGTTATCTTAACCTACTCAGGGTTGCATGCCATATGGTTTCATCGAATTGCTCATTTTTTATATAGACATAAAAGGTTCTTCCTAGCTAGGGTCATCTCACAATTTTGCCGCTTTTTGACAGGTATTGAAATACACCCAGGAGCAAAGATCGGAAATCGACTATTTATTGATCACGGAATGGGCGTTGTCATAGGGGAGACGTGTGAAATTGGGGATAATGTCACCATTTTTCAGGGAGTAACGCTTGGGGGAACAGGGAAAGAAAAAGGAAAAAGACATCCGACTGTTAAGGATAATGCGCTGATTGCCTCAGGAGCCAAAGTATTAGGATCAATTGTTATTGGGGAAAATGCGAAAATCGGTGCTGGTTCCGTTGTGCTTAGAGACGTACCAGCAAATTCAACGGTTGTAGGTATTCCGGGGAGAGTAAAGGTACAAGATGGTATTAAAATAAAGAAAGACTTAAATCATTGTGATTTACCAGATCCAGTTGCTGATCGACTAAAAGAAATGGAAATGGAAATTACTCAATTAAAAGAACAACTAAAAGAATTACAGGATGAAAGGAGTTATAAGTAATGTCTATTCAAATATATAACACTTTATCAAGAGTAAAGGAGGACTTTGTTCCACTTGAAGAGGGAAAGGTAAAAATGTATGTGTGTGGACCAACAGTCTATAATTATATCCATATTGGTAATGCTCGTCCTGCTATTGTTTTTGACACAGTTCGTCGCTATCTAGAATTCCGTGGTTATGATGTACAATACGTATCCAACTTCACTGATGTGGATGATAAATTGATTAAAGCAGCAAATGAACTTGGAGAAACAGTACCGGTTATTGCTGACCGCTTTATCCATGCATACTTTGAGGATGTTTCCGCATTGGGCTGCAAAAAAGCTGATTCGCATCCCCGTGTAACAGAGAATATGGATATTATTATCGATTTTATTGCTGCATTAATTGAAAAGGGCATTGCCTATGAGTCAGAAGGTGATGTCTATTATCATACAAGAGCTTTTAATGGATATGGTAAGCTCTCTCATCAATCCATTGATGAACTGCGCTCAGGTGCTAGAATTGCAGTAGGAGAGAAAAAACAAGATTCATTAGATTTCGCTCTATGGAAGAAGGCGAAAGATGGAGAGATTTTCTGGGAAAGTCCTTGGGGGCAAGGGCGTCCGGGGTGGCATATCGAATGCTCTGCAATGGTCCGCAAATATTTGGGTGATACCATTGATATCCATGCAGGCGGGCAGGATTTGGCATTTCCCCATCACGAAAATGAAATTGCTCAGTCTGAAGCATTAACTGGAAAGACTTTTGCTAATTATTGGATGCATAATGGATATATTAACATTGATAATGAGAAGATGTCTAAGTCGCTTGGGAATTTTATTACGGTAAATGATATTATTAAAATTCATGATCCACAAGTGTTAAGATTCTTTATGCTATCTGTTCATTATCGCAATCCAATTAACTATAGTGAAGAGGTATTGGAAAAGACAAGAGCTGGTTTAGAAAGAATTCGGACTTCTTATGAAAACTTAAAGCATCGCAGTACAGCAAGTACAGATCTTACTGATACAAATGACGAATGGATTGCTAAAATTGCTGATCTTCGAAAACAATTTGTTGAAAGTATGGATGATGATTTTAATACAGCGAACGGAATATCTGTTCTATTTGAATTATCGAAGCAAGCAAACTATTACCTACTTGAAAAAACAACATCACCTGCTGTTATTCATGCTTTTATGAATGAATTTGAAGAATTATTTGGAGTGCTTGGTCTATCCCTATCTCTTGATGAGGAATTATTAGATGAAGAAATAGAAGCACTGATTGAAAAAAGAACACAAGCAAGAAAGGATAGAAATTTTGCCCTTGCTGATCAAATTAGAGATCAATTAAAGGCAATGAATATCATTTTAGAGGACACAGCACAAGGTATACGATGGAAAAGAGGGTAAAAGATGCTTCTCTATGAAAAAAAAGTAGATGAAAAGCAATTGAACAGCCTTGCCCTTGCCTATATGGGTGATGCTGTTCTTGAAATATATGTAAGAAGACATTTGTTATATAGCGGAAAAGTGAAGCCAAATCAGCTTCATAGGGAAGCTACCAGATATGTATCAGCTAAAGGACAGGCAAAAGTAGTGCATCACCTCCTTGAAAAGGAATTTTTTTCGGAAGAGGAAATAGCAGTATTAAAGAGGGGAAGAAATGCAAAATCGGGTACGGTCCCTAAAAATACGGATGTACAGACATATCGATATAGTACTGGTTTTGAAGCGGTATTAGGATATTTATATTTAGCGATGAAAGAAGAGCGACTTGAGGAAATAATCCAAGCGGCTTTTTCTATCATTGAAAGCAAATAGGAGGAGCAAAAAGTGTCTAGTGACTTTATTGTTGGAAAAAATGCAGTAATTGAAGCATTAAAATCAGAAAGAGATGTAAATAAAATACTTATTGCAGAAGGATCCCAAAAGGGCCAAATGCAAACAGTAATCGGTTTAGCTAAACAGGAAAATGTACTCGTTCAATTCGTTCCCAAAAAAAAATTAGATAGCTTGGTAGATGTGAATCATCAAGGGGTTGTAGCGCAAGTTGCTGCCTATCAGTATGCAGAAATAGATGATTTGTTTGCATTAGCAGAAAAGAAGCAAGAAACACCCTTTTTCTTGTTGCTTGATGAAATTGAGGATCCGCATAATTTAGGATCTATCATGAGAACGGCTGATGCAGTAGGTGCGCACGGCATTATTATTCCTCGGAGACGGGCAGTAGGTTTAACGGCAACTGTAGCCAAAGCTTCCACGGGTGCTATTGAGCATATTCCTGTTGTACGTGTGACAAATATGGCAAGGACGATAGAGGAACTTAAGACGAGAGGAATATGGATTGCAGGAACAGATGCAAAAGGAAGTGAAGATTATCGGAGATTCGATGGAACGATGCCATTAGGATTAGTGATTGGTAGTGAAGGAAAAGGCATGGGAAGGCTGATTAAGGATAAATGTGATTTCCTTATTCATTTACCTATGGCTGGAGCTGTCACTTCGTTAAATGCTTCTGTTGCAGCCGCACTTTTAATGTATGAGGTATATCGGAAACGCCATCCACTTGAGGGATAAAAATGGATATTCTTATCGTCGATGGATATAACATTATTGGAGCTTGGCCAGAATTAAATGCGCTAAAACATAAAGATCTTGCAGCAGCAAGGGATGCTTTGGTTAGTAAAATGGCGGAGTATCAGGGATATTCAGGATATCGAGTAATAGTTGTATTTGATGCCTATTATGTGAAGGGGACAGAGAAAAAGTATAAAGATTACAAGGTGGAAGTCATTTTTACTCGGGAAAACGAAACAGCTGATGAACGGATTGAAAAGCTTGCTATTGAGCTAAATAACAGAAAAACACAAATACATGTTGCGACATCAGATTTTACGGAACAGTGGGCGATTTTTGGACAAGGTGCCCTGCGAAAATCAGCCCGGGAATTGTGGATAGAGATGGGTGGCATGGAGCAGGAAATAGGGAAAAAAGTAAAAAAAATAAAAGAAAAAAAGCCTGTTGCTAAGATTCCGCTTTCGAGAGAAATAGAAGAAATTTTCGAAAAATGGCGCCGTGGAGAGAAATGAGTTGTTGACGCTCAAAAAAAAGCTAGAGTATAATGGATTTATCCATGATTGCACGGTCGGGGGGATCTGTATGAGTACTGACAACTGGACTAAGAGTAACGAATATATTAGAAATTATATGGAACTTGAAGATGAAGTGTTAGTGGAATTGGTGCACAAAGGGGAAAGTGATGCTTTAGATTACTTAATTCAAAAGTATCGTAACTTTGTGCGAGCTAAAGCCAGATCCTATTTCTTAATCGGAGCAGACAAAGAAGATATTGTACAAGAAGGAATGATTGGTCTTTATAAGGCGATTCGTGACTTTAAAGAGGACAAACTCTCCTCATTTAAAGCTTTTGCAGAACTATGTATAACACGCCAGATTATAACTGCTATTAAAACGGCAACTAGGCAAAAGCATATTCCTTTAAATTCTTATGTTTCTTTGGACAAGCCTATCTATGATGAAGAATCTGATCGAACATTAATGGATATTATATCTGGTGCAAAGGTTCTTGATCCAGAAGAATTAATCATTAATCAGGAAGAATATGATCATATTGAGATAAAAATGTCTGAATTATTGAGTGATTTAGAAAGAAAAGTATTGTCTCTATATCTTGATGGTCAATCTTATCAGGAAATTTCTGAAGAATTAAATAGACATGTAAAGTCGATTGATAATGCTCTACAACGAGTGAAGAGAAAGTTAGAGCGATATTTAGAAATAAGAGAATTTTCGCTTTAAGCATCAATTTTTTTTGAAATAGCAAATATTTACTGATATTGACATCTTATGCGTGTCCATGATACAGTTTGAGAAGATATAAAGGACGTAGTAGGTGTAATGTGAAATGAGAAAAAAGCTTGTGTTAGCATGTGAAAAATGTGGGTCAAGAAATTATTCTACTGTGAGTAACAATGGAACAGACCGTTTGGAGATAAAGAAATTTTGTCAAAATTGTAATGCTCACACCGTTCATAAAGAAACAAAATAACGATTTTTTAGAATAAATTACCCGCACTTAAAGATGGAGGTAACAAAATGCAAAGTGCTGTTAAGTATTTTCGCGAAGTTGGTAGAGAATTAAGAAAGGTTAGTTGGCCAAGAAAGAAAGAGTTAACTAATTATACGCTCACAGTTCTTGTAACTGTTGTCTTTTTTGCTATCTTCTTTGCGGTTGTTGATTTAGGAATTTCTGAACTTATTCGTTTAATACTTGAATAACAGTTGTCTACTCATGGTATAATGGTAAAACGATAGGAAACATTTACAAAAGCCCGGTAACGGGTTTTTTCATTTGCTGAAAAATAAATGAATTGTTCCTTACAGATACTATAAAAAAACAGCACGAAAAAATAAAGTTACAGGGAGGGACGGACGAAAAAGTCCTCTTTTATGGAAAAAAACTGGTATGTAGTGCATACGTACTCCGGATATGAAAATAAGGTGAAAGCCAATTTAGAAAAAAGGGTAGAAACAATGGCGATGCAAGATAAAATTTTCCGCGTTGTGGTACCTGAAGAAGAAGAAACCGATATTAGAAATGGTAAAACAAAAGTAGTAAAAAGAAAAGTTTTCCCAGGTTATGTGTTGGTAGAAATTGTTATGACAGATGATTCTTGGTATGTAGTTCGTAATACCCCTGGTGTAACTGGGTTCGTAGGCTCTGCTGGATCGGGCTCAAAGCCAACTCCACTTTTACCAGAAGAAGTCCAAGTGATTCTGAAGAGAATGGGTGTCGAGGAACAAAGAATTGAAATTGAGTTCGAATTAGGGGAAACAGTGAAGGTGAATGAAGGTCCATTTGCTAACTTTACTGGGACTGTTGAGGAAATTGATAAGGATAAGGCAAAGGTTAAAGTACTAGTAAATATGTTTGGAAGAGATACCCCTGTGGAACTCGATTTTACACAAATTGAAAAATTTTAACTAGAAAACTTGAAATGATATTGAAAAAGTGTTACTATTTCATAGGTCAGTATATCTCATAAAGAGATAGGATATTGTCAAATTTCTTTATTTCATATAAAGACGAAAAGTTGAGTGGGAGGGGAAACCCCTATTACCACATCACGGACTTTAAGGAGGTGTGTCTCGTGGCTAAAAAAGTAATTAAAGTTGTTAAATTGCAAATCCCAGCAGCTAAAGCGAATCCGGCACCACCAGTTGGTCCTGCATTGGGTCAAGCTGGCGTAAACATCATGGGATTCTGTAAGGAGTTTAACGCTCGTACAGCTGAACAAGCTGGTTTAATAATTCCTGTTGAGATTACGGTTTTCGAAGACCGTTCATTTACATTTATTACAAAAACTCCACCTGCTGCAGTTTTACTTAAAAAAGCAGCTGGTATCGAGTCTGGTTCTGGTGAACCAAATCGTAATAAAGTAGCAACTGTTAAGCGTGATAAAGTACGCGAGATTGCTGAAACAAAAATGCCCGATCTAAATGCAGCTAGCGTTGAATCCGCTATGCGCATGGTTGAAGGTACTGCCCGCAGCATGGGTATTGTTATTGAAGACTAAACCTATATATGGTTAGTGTTGATTAAGGTTGTGACGACGGTAAATCTTTAGTCGCAACCTTTATTCGTGGGAGGTAATTCCGCTAAAACCACAATTCAAGGAGGAAATAAAGTTATGGCTAAAAAAGGTAAGAAGTATTTAGAAGCTATCAAACTTGTTGATCGTACTAAAGCTTACCCAATTCAAGAAGCAATTGAATTAGTAAGAAAAACTAGCACTACAAAATTTGATGCATCTGTTGAGGTTGCTTTCCGTCTAGGCGTTGACCCTAAGAAAGCTGACCAACAAATCCGTGGAGCAGTAGTTCTTCCAAACGGAACTGGTAAAACTCAACGCGTTTTAGTTTTCGCTAAAGGTGAAAAATTAAAAGAAGCTGAAGCAGCAGGAGCAGACTATGTAGGCGATGCTGAATATATAAATAAAATCCAACAAGGTTGGTTTGATTTCGACGTAATCGTTGCAACACCAGACATGATGGGTGAAGTTGGTAAACTTGGTCGTGTATTAGGACCTAAAGGTTTAATGCCAAACCCTAAAACTGGAACAGTTACATTTGATGTAACGAAAGCAGTTAACGAAATTAAGGCTGGTAAAGTAGAATACCGTGTAGATAAAGCTGGTAACGTACATGTTCCAATCGGTAAAGTATCATTTGATGATGCTAAACTAGTTGAAAACTTCCAAACTATCTTTGATACAATGTCAAAAGCAAAACCAGCAGCTGCAAAAGGAACTTACATGAAGAACGTTTCTGTTACTTCAACAATGGGTCCTGGCGTAAAAGTAGATCCTTCTACTGTTTGATAAAAATTGGTATTTGACAAAATGAGATGGATATCATATACTTCATCTTGTTGAAAAAATAAATAACATTTGTACCGTAGACAGTAGGTGCTAAAATTTTAGCTTAATGTCCTGCCGAGGTAATACGATAGATTATTTGATCAGTTGTGAGAACGACTATTGTATACACCTCCATGTCTAAATGATATGGAGGATTTTATTTGTCGGTATAAATGTAGAAATTCTACAGGAGGTGTAAAGATGAGCAGCGTAATCGAACAAAAGCAACAAATAGTATCTGATATTGCTGAAAAATTCAAAGCGAGTAAATCAACAATCGTTGTTGACTACCGTGGTTTGACTGTTTCAGAAGTAACTGAACTTCGTAAACAACTTCGTGAAGCAGGAGTAGAGTTCAAAGTTTTCAAAAACTCTTTAACTCGCCGTGCTGCAGAATCTGTTGAATTAGCAGGTTTAAACGAATCTCTAACTGGTCCTAACGCTATTGCGTTCAGTACAGAGGATGTTGTTGCACCAGCAAAAATTTTAAACGACTTCGCAAAAAAACACGAAGCGTTAGAAATTAAAGCAGGAGTAATCGAAGGAAACTTAGCAACAGTTGAAGAAGTGAAAGCTCTTGCTGAACTTCCATCACGCGAAGGTTTACTTTCTATGTTACTCAGCGTTCTTCAAGCACCAATCCGCAACCTTGCTCTTGCTACAAAAGCAGTTGCAGATCAAAAAGAAGAACAAGGCGCTTAATATTTAATACGGAAACGTATCATAAAAAACCCAAAATACAAGGAGGAAAAATATAATGTCTAAAGAACAAATCTTAGAAGCAGTTAAAAATATGACTGTTTTAGAATTAAACGATTTAGTAAAAGCAATTGAAGAAGAATTTGGAGTAACTGCTGCAGCTCCTGTAGCTGTAGTTGCAGGTGGCGGAGAAGCTGCTGCAGAAAAAACTGAGTTTGATGTAGTTCTTGCATCTGCTGGAGATCAAAAAATCAAAGTTATCAAAGTTGTACGTGAAATCACAGGTCTTGGTCTTAAAGAAGCAAAAGAACTTGTTGACAACACTCCAAAAGCAGTTAAAGAAGGAGCTTCTAAAGAAGAAGCTGAAGAAATCAAAGCTAAACTTGAAGAAGTTGGAGCTAACGTTGAAGTTAAGTAATGTTAGTTAAAAAAAGAAGCTCGCTATAATAGCGGGCTTTTTTTTCCTAAAGTGTATGAGGCTTAAGAAGCATCTAGTTACAATCAGTCCAGTAGGAAATGGCTTTTTTTGAAACCATCTTTTGTTAGGTTAATTATGTGAGAAGATTTGGTGGGGTCAGCTAACTGTATGTGATAGCTTAAAAGTCATCTACGCTTTTTTTAATTCATTGCAAGAATAGCTTGCTTTGCAATTAATCCTCAAGTAGTCTTCCTTATATAAATTCTCCTAAGGAGGTGTTCGTATGACAGAACATTATTATTCCCGAACCCAGAATGTAAATAGCGATCCAAATTACTGGAATTTTACACTTAAAGGTAATACAATACGTTTTAAAACAGATAATGGGGTTTTCTCCAAAAGAGAAGTTGATTTTGGCTCTAGGCTATTAATTGAAACCTATACATTTCCAAAAATAGATGGAGATATTTTAGATGTGGGTTGTGGTTATGGTCCATTAGGTCTTTCCATTGCAAAAGCAAATCCAGATAGAATGGTTCATATGGTAGATGTTAATTTAAGAGCGATTGAATTAGCACAAGAAAATGCGCAACAAAATAGTATTGAAAATGTTCAAATTTATGAAAGTGATCGACTTCTTGATGTGAAAGGGACTAAGTTTGCGTCTATCTTAACAAATCCTCCGATTAGAGCAGGAAAAAAAGTAGTCCATGATATTTTTGAACAAAGCTATGAACATTTAGCAGCAAATGGTGAGCTTTGGGTAGTGATTCAAAAGAAGCAAGGAGCTCCATCGGCGATTGCAAAGTTAGAAGCGTTTTTTAAAGAGGTAAATATAGTAGAAAAGAAAAAAGGGTATTTTATAATTCAAGCAAAAAAGATTGACTAGTCCTTTTTGTTGTGATAGCATTGTATAATGCCAATATAATATTTTTCTGAAACTCACAATTTTATCCATCTTATTGTATAAAATTGGTGTAAGAAGGAAAAACTAACAGAATAATATTAGAAATATGAAAATGTGGTTTTTTGATTGGAAAACCCTTTTTCTTTTTGTCTTATAAAAACAGGCTTTTAAGCCTATTTTATAAGATGTTAATAGATGTACTATAACGTTTGATTTGAGGGGTGAATCAGTTGACAGGTCAACTTGTTCAGTATGGACGACACCGCCAGCGGAGAAGCTACGCACGTATTAGTGAGGTTTTAGAATTACCAAATCTTATTGAAATCCAAACCTCTTCCTATCAATGGTTTTTAGATGAGGGATTGCGAGAAATGTTCCAGGACATTTCACCTATTGAAGATTTTACTGGCAATTTATCACTTGATTTCATTGATTACAGCTTAGGTGATCCTAAGTATTCAGTGGAAGAATCGAAAGAGCGAGATGTTACATATTCTGCACCTTTGCGTGTGAAGGTCCGTCTTGTGAATAAAGAAACAGGAGAAGTAAAAGACCAAGATGTATTCATGGGTGATTTCCCGCTTATGACTGAAACTGGTACTTTTGTTATTAATGGTGCGGAACGTGTTATCGTTTCTCAGTTAGTACGTTCTCCAAGTGTATATTATAATGGGAAACTCGATAAAAACGGGAAAAAAGGATTTACCGCAACGGTTATTCCTAACCGTGGAGCATGGCTAGAGTATGAAACAGATGCAAAGGATGTTGTATATGTACGTATTGACCGTACACGTAAACTTCCGGTTACTGTTCTGTTGCGTGCATTAGGATTCGGTTCTGATCAGGAGATTCTTGAACTGATTGGTGACAACGAATATTTACGCAATACTTTAGAAAAGGATAACACTGAAGGAACAGACAAAGCGCTACTAGAAATTTATGAGCGTCTGCGTCCTGGTGAACCGCCTACTGTTGAAAACGCAAAAAGTCTATTGGTATCAAGATTCTTTGATCCAAAAAGATATGATCTTGCAAATGTAGGACGCTATAAAATTAATAAAAAGCTTCATATAAAAAATAGATTGTTTGGTCAACGCCTGGCAGAAACACTAGTGGACCCTGAAACAGGAGAAATCATTGCTGAAAAAGGAACACTTCTAGATCGCCGTGCACTTGATCGTATTATTCCAAATCTAGAAAACAATATCGGATTTAAAAAACTAAGCCCTTATGGTGGTGTTTTAGAGGATGATGTTGTTGTTCAATCGGTAAAAATTTACTCACCATTGGATGAGGGAGATAAAGAAATTAATGTTATTAGTAATGCATATGTAGAAGAAGCTGTGAAAAACATCTCTCCTGCAGATATTATTGCATCCATCAGTTATTTCTTTAACTTATTACATGGTGTTGGTTTAACAGATGATATTGACCATTTAGGTAACAGACGTTTACGCTCTGTAGGTGAATTGTTACAAAACCAATTCCGTATTGGTTTATCTAGAATGGAGCGTGTTGTTCGCGAAAGAATGTCTATTCAAGATACGAATACGATTACGCCGCAACAACTAATCAACATTAGACCTGTTATTGCATCCATTAAAGAATTCTTTGGAAGCTCTCAGCTTTCTCAATTTATGGACCAAACAAATCCATTGGCTGAATTGACCCATAAACGTCGTCTTTCTGCCTTAGGACCTGGTGGTTTAACAAGAGAACGCGCAGGAATGGAAGTTCGTGACGTTCACTATTCTCACTATGGCCGTATGTGTCCGATTGAAACACCTGAGGGACCAAATATTGGTTTGATTAACTCTTTATCTTCTTATGCAAAAGTGAATAGATTCGGGTTTATTGAAACACCATATCGACGTGTTGATCCTGAAACAGGTAAAGTATCATCAAGAATTGATTATTTAACTGCTGATGAACAAGATAACTACGTTGTTGCCCAAGCAAACTCTCGTTTAGGAGAAGATGGTTCTTTCTTAGATGAAGATGTAGTTGCACGTTTCCGTGATGAGAACGTTGTTGTTAAGCGTGAGCGTATAGACTATATGGACGTTTCTCCAAAGCAGGTTGTATCTGCTGCGACAGCATGTATCCCATTCTTAGAAAACGATGACTCTAACCGTGCCTTGATGGGTGCGAACATGCAACGTCAAGCAGTACCTTTAATGCAACCAGAAGCTCCAAGAGTAGGAACTGGAATGGAGTACGTTTCAGGAAAAGACTCTGGTGCAGCGGTTATCTGTAAGCATCCTGGTATTGTTGAACATGTAGAAGCACGTGAAGTTTGGGTTAGACGTATTTCGGAAGTAGATGGTCAAGAGGTTAAAGGAAATCTTGATAAATATAAAATGCTTAAATTTGTTCGTTCAAACCAAGGTACATGCTATAACCAACGCCCAATTGTTGCTGTTGGAAACAAAGTAACAAAAGGGGAAGTTCTAGCAGATGGACCTTCTATGGAGCTTGGTGAATTAGCACTTGGTCGTAACGTATTAGTTGCCTTTATGACATGGGACGGATACAACTACGAGGATGCTATTATCATGAGCGAACGCTTAGTAAAAGATGATGTATATACTTCTATTCATATTGAAGAATATGAATCAGAATCTCGTGATACAAAGTTAGGGCCGGAAGAAATTACACGTGATATCCCGAATGTCGGGGAAGATGCATTACGCAACTTAGATGATCGCGGTATTATTCGCATCGGTGCAGAAGTGAAAGATGGAGATTTACTAGTTGGTAAAGTTACACCTAAAGGGGTAACAGAATTAACAGCTGAAGAACGTTTATTACATGCTATTTTTGGTGAAAAGGCTCGTGAAGTTCGTGATACAAGCTTACGTGTTCCGCATGGCGGTGGCGGTATAGTTCATGATGTTAAAGTCTTCAATAGAGAAGATGGAGACGAATTGCCACCAGGCGTTAACCAATTGGTACGTGTATATATTGTTCAAAAACGTAAAATCCATGAAGGCGATAAGATGGCTGGGCGTCACGGTAACAAAGGGGTTATCTCCCGTATTTTACCTGAAGAAGATATGCCATATTTACCAGACGGAACACCAGTTGATATCATGTTAAACCCACTAGGTGTTCCATCACGTATGAACATCGGTCAAGTATTAGAATTGCATCTTGGAATGGCTGCCAGAAGCCTGAACATCCATGTTGCATCCCCTGTATTTGATGGTGCTCGTGAGGAAGACGTATGGGAAACAATTAGAGAAGCTGGAATGGCACAAGATGCGAAAACAGTACTATATGACGGACGTTCAGGTGAACCTTTTGATAACCGTGTATCCGTTGGTGTTATGTATATGATTAAACTTGCCCACATGGTTGATGATAAACTACATGCTCGTTCTACTGGACCATATTCTTTAGTAACGCAACAACCACTAGGAGGAAAAGCTCAATTTGGTGGTCAGCGTTTTGGAGAGATGGAGGTTTGGGCGCTTGAAGCTTATGGAGCAGCTTATACTTTACAAGAAATTCTTACTGTTAAATCAGATGATGTTGTTGGTCGTGTGAAAACATATGAAGCAATTGTTAAAGGAGAGAACGTTCCAGAACCAGGTGTGCCAGAATCATTCCGCGTGTTAATGAAAGAGCTACAAAGCTTAGGGCTAGATGTAAAAATCTTATCTAGCACAGAAGAAGAAATCGAAATGAGAGACACAGACGATGATGATGATATTCATCAAGCAGAATCTCTAACTATTGTTTCGGAAACGCAAGAGCCTGAGTCAGAAAAGGTAGGCATGCAAGAATAATAAAGTAATGTACATGGCCTGTCTAAAAACGAAAGGGTCAGACTCCACTACGAAGACATCTAGATAGAAGATCCTTTTATATCTTTTATAAATAGATTATTCACGTGAGGTCAGACCCTTTTGTGACGGCCTGTCTTTGATTATAAATGTTTTTAAGAAGTTCTAAGTAAGGCAAAAGCCTGAAGATCGAAAGGGAGGTAGGACCCTTGTTGGATGTTAATAATTTTGAATATATGAAAATAGGTCTAGCTTCACCAGACAAAATCCGTTCTTGGTCATTTGGTGAAGTCAAAAAGCCAGAAACAATTAACTATCGTACTTTAAAACCGGAAAAAGATGGCTTGTTCTGTGAGCGTATTTTTGGTCCTACAAAAGACTGGGAATGTCACTGTGGTAAATACAAGCGTGTTAGATATAAAGGCGTAGTTTGTGATCGATGTGGAGTGGAAGTTACTCGTGCAAAAGTTCGTCGTGAGCGTATGGGTCACATCGAATTAGCAGCTCCAGTTTCACATATTTGGTATTTTAAAGGAATCCCTAGCCGTATGGGACTTGTTTTAGATATGTCTCCACGTGCATTGGAAGAAGTTATTTATTTTGCTTCTTATGTAGTAACAGATCCAGGCGATACTGCTTTAGAGAAAAAACAACTTCTATCTGAAAAGGAATATAGAGCATACCGCGATAAATATGGTGTGAAATTCCAAGCTTCTATGGGAGCTGAAGCAATCAAAAAGCTACTATCTGATATTGATTTAAATAAAGATGTAGATGCACTAAAAGAAGAATTGAAAACTGCGCAAGGTCAAAGAAGAACTCGTGCCATTAAAAGACTAGAAGTATTAGAAGCGTTCCGTGGTTCTGGTAATGAGCCTTCTTGGATGATTCTTGATGTACTTCCAGTAATTCCTCCAGAATTGCGTCCAATGGTTCAATTGGATGGTGGACGTTTTGCAACATCTGACTTAAATGATTTATATCGTCGTGTTATTAACCGTAATAACCGTTTAAAAAGATTATTAGATTTAGGAGCACCAAGCATTATCGTTCAAAACGAAAAACGTATGCTTCAAGAAGCTGTTGATGCGTTAATCGATAATGGTCGTCGTGGACGTCCGGTAACTGGTCCTGGTAACAGACCGCTTAAATCTCTATCTCACATGCTAAAAGGGAAGCAAGGACGTTTCCGTCAAAACTTATTAGGAAAACGTGTTGACTATTCTGGACGTTCTGTTATTGTCGTTGGTCCTAACTTAAAGATGTATCAATGTGGCCTTCCTAGAGAAATGGCAATTGAATTGTTTAAGCCTTTTGTAATGAAAGAGTTAGTAGAAAAAGGAATTGCTCATAATATTAAATCTGCAAAGAGAAAAATCGAAAGACTTCAGCCTGAAGTGTGGGATGTGCTTGAAGAAGTAATTAAAGAGCATCCAGTATTGCTTAACCGTGCCCCAACTCTACATAGATTGGGAATCCAAGCGTTTGAACCAACTTTAGTAGAAGGCCGTGCGATTCGTCTTCATCCGCTAGTATGTACAGCATACAACGCTGACTTTGACGGAGACCAAATGGCTGTTCACGTTCCTTTATCTTCTGAAGCTCAAGCGGAAGCTCGTTTACTTATGCTTGCAGCTCAAAACATCTTGAACCCTAAAGATGGTAAACCAGTTGTTACTCCTTCTCAGGATATGGTATTAGGAAACTATTATCTAACATTAGAACGTGAAGGTGCAGTTGGAGAAGGTATGATCTTCAATGATACGAACGAAGCTGTTTTGGCATATCAAAATGGTTATGTACATTTACACACACGTGTAGCAGTACGCGCTAGCTCTTTAAACAATGAAACATTCACGGAAGAGCAAAATAAGCAATTGTTATTAACAACTGTTGGTAAGCTAGTATTCAATGAAATTTTACCAAAATCTTTCCCGTATATTAACGAACCAACTAAAACAAACTTAGAAGAAAAAACTCCTGAACGATACTTTGTAGAGCCAGGTGTAGATGTGCCAGCTGCTATTAAAGAGTTGCCAATCATAGAACCGTTTAAAAAGAAAATTTTAGGGAATATAATCGCTGAAGTATTTAAACGTTTCAAGATTACGGAAACTTCTAAGATGTTGGATAGAATGAAGGATCTAGGATTTAAGCATTCTACCAAAGCTGGTATTACTGTTGGTGTGGCCGACATCGTTGTATTAGGTGAAAAACAAGAAATTATCGATGAAGCACAAGGTAAAGTCGATAATGTCATGAAGCAATTTAGACGTGGATTAATCACAGAGGAAGAGCGTTATGATCGCGTAATTTCTATCTGGAGCGCAGCGAAAGATACAATTCAAGCGAAGCTAATGAAATCCTTAGATAAACGAAATCCTATCTTTATGATGAGTGACTCTGGTGCCCGTGGTAACGCATCTAACTTTACACAGCTTGCTGGTATGCGTGGTTTGATGGCCAACCCGGCTGGTAGAATTATTGAGTTACCGATTATTTCAAGTTTCCGTGAAGGATTAACGGTATTAGAGTACTTTATCTCTACTCACGGAGCACGTAAAGGTCTTGCTGATACAGCGTTAAAAACAGCAGACTCTGGTTACTTAACTCGTCGTCTAGTAGATGTAGCACAAGATGTCATTGTACGCGAAGATGATTGCGGCACAGATAGAGGATTGTTAGTTGCTGCTCTTAAAGAGGGTACAGAAATTATCGAATCTCTTGATGAGCGTTTAATTGGTAGATATGCAAGAAAATCAATTAAACATCCAGAAACGAATGAAGTTATTGTTCCTGAAAATGGACTTATCACAGAAGACTTAGCAGTAGAAATTGTAGAGGCGAATATCGAAGAAGTATGGATTCGTTCTGCATTTACATGTAATACACGTCATGGTGTATGTAAAAAATGTTATGGTCGCAACCTAGCAACAGGCCAAGAGGTGGAAGTAGGAGAAGCTGTTGGTATTATAGCGGCACAATCTATCGGGGAACCAGGTACACAGTTAACAATGCGTACATTCCATACAGGTGGAGTTGCAGGGGACGATATCACACAAGGTTTACCTCGTATTCAGGAGATATTTGAAGCTCGTAATCCAAAAGGGCAAGCAGTTATTACTGAAATGGCAGGGGTAATTGTTGGTATCAATGAAGGCAGAGACCGTCAACATGAAATTGTTGTTCAAGGTGAATTAGAAACTAGAACATATACTGCTCCTTACACAGCAAGATTGAAAGTTAAGATCGATGATGTTGTAGAACAAGGACAAGAATTAACAGAGGGTTCTATTGATCCGAAAGAATTAATTAAAGTGAAAAACGTTACAGCAGTACAAGAGTATCTACTTCGCGAAGTACAAAAAGTATATCGTATGCAAGGGGTAGAAATTGGGGATAAACACGTAGAAGTAATGGTTCGCCAAATGTTACGTAAAATCAGAGTAGTGGATGCTGGTGAGACAGATGTATTACCAGGTACACTATTAGATATTCACCAATTTACTGATGCTAACGCAAAAGCTTTAAGAGAAGGTAAGCTTCCAGCAACAGGTAGACCAGTATTGCTTGGTATTACAAAAGCATCTCTTGAAACTGATTCATTCTTATCGGCTGCATCGTTCCAAGAAACTACAAGAGTTCTGACAGATGCTGCTATTAAAGGAAAACGTGATGAATTACTAGGATTAAAAGAGAATGTAATTATTGGTAAATTAGTTCCAGCTGGAACTGGTATGCCAAGATACAGACATGCTGAACCTATTACAGCAGAAGAACTAACAGAAGAGTCAATTACTGTAGAGTAATTAGCGATAAAGCATTTATTTTAGAAAAAAGAAAGTGGTTAATACGAGGATTATCGATTCTATCATTTAGGAAAGAGTCGATAATCCTCGTAAACCATAACTTTTAGGAATATCTATTAAAGTTTTTCAGGAAAATAATTGACATCTAATTTTATAGATGATACTATATCAAAGGTGCTCCTATTTCACCTGTTGCTTTGGAGGATATAAAAATGTCTTATGAAAAAGTACTACAGGCAAGTAAGATAGTAGTAGGAACAAAGCAAACAGTAAAAGCGTTAAAAAAAGGAATAGCGACAGAGGTTATTGTTGCTGAAGATGCTGATCCAATATTAATTAGAAAAGTATCTGAAATAGCCAAAGAAGTTAATGTTCCCATTATACTTGTTGAATCCATGAAGAAGCTAGGCGAATCATGTGGAATAGAAGTAGGCGCAGCAACTGTTGCCATAATTAATTAAAACTGTTTTTATGGAAAATACCATGAAAACTTTGTTTTTGCCCTAATATGAACCACCTGGATGTGTGGGCTTCAAACATAAAGGAAGGGAGGAAAAAGAAATGCCTACAATTAACCAATTAGTACGCAAACCTCGTCAATCTGCTGAAGAGAAGTCGAAGTCTCCTGCGTTAAACAAAGGTTATAACAGTTTCAAAAAAGCACAAACAAACGTATCTTCACCTCAAAAACGTGGGGTATGTACTCGTGTTGGTACAATGACACCGAAAAAACCAAACTCTGCATTACGTAAATATGCACGTGTTCGTTTAACAAATGGTATCGAAGTAACAGCATACATTCCTGGTATTGGTCACAACCTACAAGAACACAGTGTTGTACTAATCCGTGGAGGACGTGTAAAAGACTTACCGGGGGTACGTTATCATATCGTACGCGGTGCTCTAGATACTGCTGGTGTTAACAACCGTATGCAAGGTCGTTCTAAATACGGTACTAAAAAACCAAAAGCAGCTAAAAAATAATAAATTTGATTTTATAGCATAATTGAAAGGAGGAAATCAAATGCCACGTAAAGGTCCTGTAGCAAAAAGAGACGTGTTACCAGATCCGATATACAATTCTAAGCTTGTATCTCGTTTAATCAATAAAATGATGATCGATGGTAAAAGAGGAAAAGCACAAGCTATTCTATATTCAGCATTCGAAATCGTTGCTGAGCGTTCTGGAAAAGAAGCGATTGAAGTATTTGATCAAGCATTAAAGAATATCATGCCAGTTCTTGAAGTAAGAGCACGCCGTGTTGGTGGTTCTAACTATCAAGTTCCAGTGGAGGTTCGTCCTGAAAGACGTACAACTTTAGGTCTTCGCTGGTTAGTTAACTATGCTCGTCTTCGCGGTGAGAAAACAATGGAAGAGAGACTAGCTAACGAAATCCTAGATGCAGCAAACAACACTGGTGCATCTGTGAAAAAGCGTGAAGATACACACAAAATGGCTGAAGCAAACAAAGCGTTTGCTCACTATCGTTGGTAAAATTATAATTCATAAAAATACTTTCAATATGAAAGGAGAAAGACCAAATGGCAAGAGAGTTCTCCTTAGAAAACACTCGTAATATTGGTATCATGGCACATATCGATGCTGGTAAAACGACTACAACTGAGCGTGTACTTTATTACACTGGTCGTATCCACAAAATTGGTGAAACTCACGAAGGTGCATCTCAAATGGACTGGATGGAGCAAGAACAAGAGCGTGGAATTACCATTACATCAGCTGCAACAACTGCACAATGGAAAGGTAACCGTGTAAACATTATCGATACTCCAGGGCACGTAGACTTCACAGTTGAAGTTGAACGTTCTCTACGTGTACTTGATGGTGCTGTTGCAGTACTTGATGCTCAATCAGGTGTTGAGCCACAAACAGAAACAGTTTGGCGTCAAGCAACAACTTACGGTGTACCTCGTGTAGTATTCGTAAACAAAATGGATAAAATTGGGGCAGACTTCCTTTATTCATTAAAAACTTTACATGATCGTTTACAAGCAAACGCTCATGCAATCCAACTACCGATTGGTGCTGAAGATCAATTCGAAGGTATCATTGATTTAGTTGAAATGAAAGCGACTTTCTACGGAAATGACCTTGGTACAGATATTCAAGAACGTGAAATTCCAGAAGAGTACAAAGAGTTAGCTGATGAATACCATGAGAAATTGGTTGAAGCAGTAGCTGAACTTGATGAAGAACTTATGGAAAAATATCTTGGTGGTGAAGAAATCACTACTGATGAGTTAAAGGCTGCTATCCGTAAAGGTACAGTTAACGTTGAATTCTATCCAGTAATCTGTGGATCTGCTTTCAAAAACAAAGGTGTTCAAAAAATGCTTGATGCTGTAATCGAGTACTTACCATCACCATTAGATGTACCTGCAATTAAAGGTACAGCTCCTGATTCTGATGAAGTAATTGAAAAGCATTCAAGTGATGATGAACCATTTGCAGCTCTTGCGTTTAAAGTAATGACAGACCCATTTGTTGGTAAACTGACATTTTTCCGTGTATATTCTGGTACATTGAGCTCAGGTTCATATGTACAAAACTCTACAAAAGGCAAACGTGAGCGTGTAGGACGTATCCTACAGATGCATGCAAACAGCCGTCAAGAGATTACAGAAGTATATGCTGGTGATATCGCAGCAGCTGTAGGTTTAAAAGATACTACAACTGGAGATACTCTATGTGATGAAAAAGATTTAGTAATCTTAGAGTCCATGGAATTCCCAGAACCAGTTATCGAATTGTCTATCGAGCCAAAATCAAAAGCTGACCAAGACAAAATGACAACTGCTCTACAAAAATTACAAGAAGAAGATCCAACATTCCGTGCACATACTAACCAGGAAACTGGTCAGGTTATCATTGCAGGTATGGGTGAACTTCACTTAGATATTCTTGTAGACCGTATGCGTCGTGAATTCAAGGTTGAGGCTAATGTTGGTGCTCCTCAGGTTGCTTATCGTGAAACATTCCGTTCTTCTGCAGCAGTTGAAGGGAAATTCACTCGTCAATCTGGTGGTCGTGGACAATATGGTCACGTTTGGATTGAGTTTGCACCAAACGAAGAAGGTAAAGGATTCGAATTTGAAAATGCTATCGTCGGTGGTGTTGTTCCTCGTGAATACATTGCTCCAGTTCAAGCTGGTCTAGAAGATGCATTACAAAGAGGAGTACTTGCTGGTTATCCATTGGTAGATATCAAAGCTAAATTATTTGATGGATCATACCATGATGTTGACTCATCTGAAATGGCGTTCAAAATCGCTGCTTCAATGGCATTGAAAAATGCAGCATCTAAATGTAATCCTGTAATTCTTGAGCCTGTTATGAAAGTAGAAGTTATCATTCCGGAAGAATACATGGGTGATATCATGGGTAACATTACTTCACGTCGTGGACGTGTTGAAGGTATGGAAGCTCGTGGTAACGCACAAGTAGTTCGTGCAATGGTTCCACTTTCTGAAATGTTTGGTTATGCTACGACATTACGTTCAAGCACGCAAGGTCGTGGGGTATTCTCAATGGTGTTCGATCATTATGAAGAAGTACCAAAATCAATCTCTGAAGAGATCATCAAAAAAAATAAAGGGTAATTGTTGATTTTACCTTTTTAATGAAGTATAACTACTATGTAAGCAATAAAGCTGTGATGAATATTCACAGCTCTATAAAAATACTTAATTTTTTTAAAATCAAAGGAGGATTTTCCTAATGGCAAAAGCTAAATACGATCGTTCTAAGCCACACGTAAATATTGGAACTATTGGTCACGTTGACCATGGTAAAACTACATTAACAGCTGCTATCACAACTGTACTTTCTAAAGTGGGTGGCGGTGAAGCACGCGGATATGATCAAATCGACGCTGCTCCAGAAGAGCGCGAGCGTGGAATTACAATCTCAACTGCACACGTTGAGTATGAAACAGCTACTCGTCACTATGCACACGTTGACTGCCCAGGACATGCTGACTATGTTAAAAACATGATCACTGGTGCTGCTCAAATGGATGGCGGTATCTTAGTAGTATCAGCTACTGATGGTCCTATGCCACAAACTCGTGAGCACATTCTTCTTTCTCGTCAAGTTGGTGTACCTCACTTAGTAGTATTCTTAAACAAATGTGATATGGTTGATGATGAAGAACTATTAGAATTAGTAGAAATGGAAGTACGTGACCTATTATCAGAATATGAATTCCCTGGTGATGATATTCCTGTAATCAAAGGTTCAGCTCTTAAAGCTCTTGAAGGTGAAGCTGCTTGGGAAGAAAAAATCACTGAGCTTATGGCTGCAGTTGACGAATATATCCCAACACCAACTCGTGATACTGACAAACCATTCATGATGCCAGTTGAGGATGTATTCTCTATCACTGGTCGTGGTACAGTTGCTACTGGTCGTGTTGAGCGTGGACAAGTTAAAGTTGGTGACGTTGTAGACATCATCGGTTTAGCTGAAGAGAAAAAATCAACTACTGTAACTGGTGTTGAAATGTTCCGTAAATTACTTGATTATGCTGAAGCTGGAGATAACATCGGTGCACTTCTTCGTGGGGTTGCTCGTGAAGATATCCAACGTGGTCAAGTATTAGCAAAACCAGGTACTATTACTCCACACGTAAAATTCAAAGCTGAAGTTTACGTATTATCAAAAGAAGAAGGTGGACGTCATACTCCATTCTTCACAAACTACCGTCCTCAGTTCTACTTCCGTACAACTGACGTAACTGGTATTTGTAACTTACCTGAAGGTGTAGAAATGGTTATGCCTGGCGATAACATCGAAATGGATGTTGAATTAATTTCTTCTATCGCTATTGAAGAAGGAACTAAATTCTCAATCCGTGAAGGTGGACGTACAGTAGGCGCTGGTGTAGTTGCTACTATCGTTGAGTAATAACATTTAAAAAAACAAGCTGATTCGTCAGCTTGTTTTTTTGCGCTTAAAAGTAAGTAATCTATGAAAAGAATACTAGGATCAAATAAGTAAGTTAAACAACTCCTTTATTAGAATGAAAGGTATTTAATGTAATAATAAGTATAAGTGTTTACTATTGAAATAATTAGCTATAATAGATAAAAGTATTTATATAGAAGGAAATAGATTTTCCATAATCTTTCTATTTAAACAGCAATCCATTTTTGTTAGAATAAAAAAGTCGCAAAATGATTGGTTCGATTGAAAGATCATTAGCGTCTAATTGACTGACTATTGTACATTGGGTTGAAATATCAGCTTAGAATATGTATAATAATCTGAGTGTACTAAAACGAAAGAAAAATAATAAATGTTGTTGCTTTTCTAGGCGTTTTTATGTATAATAGACAATGTTGGTCTTTGACTGCGATGATGCGGGAGGTTGCTGACACACCCGGCCGCTTTGCCATGGCGAGTGTGTGGGAAATTCCTGCGGAGAATGTCTATTCTAAAATAGGCGAAAAGGAGGGAAAATAATGGCAAAACAAAAAATTCGTATTCGTTTAAAAGCGTATGATCATAGAATTTTAGATCAATCAGCAGAGAAAATCGTTGAAACTGCAAAACGTTCTGGTGCTGCTGTATCTGGACCGATTCCGTTACCAACAGAAAAGTCTATATACACTATCCTACGTGCGGTTCATAAATATAAAGATTCTCGTGAACAATTTGAAATGCGTACGCATAAACGTCTAATCGACATCGTGAACCCAACTCCACAAACAGTTGATTCACTAATGCGTCTGGATTTACCATCAGGTGTAGATATCGAAATTAAATTATAATTGAAATAAACATTTAAACTATCAGGAGGTGTGACTTAAATGACCAAAGGAATCTTAGGAAGAAAAATAGGTATGACTCAAGTATTTGCTGAAAATGGCAACCTTATCCCTGTAACAGTAGTTGAAGCTGCTGAGAATATTGTTCTTCAAAAGAAAACTGTTGAAGCTGATGGCTATACAGCAGTTCAAATCGGTTTTGAAAACAAACGTGAAAAGTTAGCTAATAAACCTGAACAAGGGCATGTTGCTAAAGCAAGTACTGCTCCTAAGCGCTTCGTTCGTGAATTCAGAGATGTTAGCGTGGATGAGTATGAGGTTGGTCAAGAAGTCAAAGTAAGTATTTTCGCAGAAGGCGATGTAGTAGATGTAACAGGTATCTCTAAAGGGAAAGGTTTCCAAGGTTCAATCAAGCGCCATGGACAATCACGTGGACCAATGGCTCACGGATCTCGTTATCATCGTCGCCCAGGTTCAATGGGACCTGTTGCACCAAACCGTGTATTTAAAGGGAAAGCATTACCTGGTCGTATGGGTGGAGAACAAATCACAGTTCAAAACTTAGAAATCGTTAAAGTAGATACAGAACGCAATCTTCTATTAATTAAAGGTAATGTACCTGGAGCAAGAAAAGCTTTATTAAAAATCAAAACTGCTGTTAAAGCATAATTATTAATCTGGAAAGGAGGAAATAAGAATGCCTAAAGTTGCATTATTCAACCAAGACGGTACGCAAGCTGGAGATATCGAATTAAATGAATCAGTATTTGGTATCGAGCCTAACAATCATGTTTTATTTGAAGCTGTTGTTATGCAAAGAGCTTCATTACGTCAAGGAACTCATAAAACTAAAATTCGTTCTGAGGTTGCTGGTGGTGGACGTAAGCCATGGCGCCAAAAGGGTACAGGACGTGCACGTCAAGGATCTATCAGATCTCCACAATGGCGTGGTGGTGGAACAGTATTTGGACCAGTTCCACGTAGCTATAGCTACAAACTACCTAAAAAGGTTCGTAGACTAGCAATTAAATCTGCATTATCTGCTAAAGTATTAGAAGAAAATATTTTAGTATTACAAAGCCTTGCTTTTGATGCACCTAAAACGAAAGAATTCAAAGCGGTACTAGGTAATCTTTCTGTTGAAAAGAAAGCATTAATCGTTACAGCTGATCTTGATGAGAACGTAGCATTATCTGCTCGTAACATCCCGGGGGTAACAGTTGTTACTGCTACTGGAATTACAGTTTTAGATGTTTTAAACCATGATAAATTAATCATGACAAAAGCAGCGGTTGAAAAAGTAGAGGAGGTGCTTGCATAATGGATGCACGCGATACGATTAAGCGCCCCGTTATCACTGAACGTTCTACTGATTTAATGGTTGACAAAAAATACACGTTTGAAGTTGATGTAAGAGCTAATAAAACTCAAGTTAAAGATGCAGTTGAAGAAATCTTTGGCGTTAAAGTTGAAAAAGTAAACATCATGAACTATAAAGGTAAATTCAAACGTATGGGACGTTTTGGTGGATACACAAACAAACGTCGTAAGGCAATTGTTAAATTAACAGCTGACAGCAAAGAAATCGAATTCTTTGAAGCTTAATAATAATATTTAGAAGAGGAGGGAACACAAATGGCGATTAAAAAATATAAACCTACCTCCAATGGTCGACGTAACATGACGTCTTCTGACTTTAGTGAAATCACTACAAGTACTCCAGAAAAGTCATTGCTTGCTCCTTTACACAGAAAAGGCGGCCGTAATAACCAAGGTAAGTTAACTGTTCGTCATCAAGGTGGAGGTCATAAGCGTCAATATCGTGTTATCGATTTTAAACGTGACAAAGATGGCATTCCAGGACGCGTTGCTACAATTGAGTATGATCCAAACAGATCTGCTAACATCGCGCTAATCAATTATGTAGATGGTGAAAAACGCTACATTCTTGCACCTAAAAATTTAGAAGTTGGATTAGAAGTTATGTCAGGACCTGAGGCTGATATCAAGCCGGGTAATGCATTACCACTTGCTAACATTCCAGTTGGTACAGTAATCCACAACATCGAGTTAAAGCCAGGTAAAGGTGGACAATTAGTTCGCTCTGCTGGAACAAGCGCTCAAGTGCTTGGTAAAGAAGGTAAATACGTACTTGTACGTTTAAACTCTGGTGAAGTTCGTTTAATCCTTGCTACATGCCGTGCTTCTATCGGTCAAGTTGGTAATGAACAACACGAACTAATCAACATTGGTAAAGCAGGTCGTAATCGTTGGTTAGGTAAACGCCCAACTGTACGTGGATCTGTAATGAACCCTAATGACCATCCACATGGTGGTGGTGAAGGACGCGCTCCAATCGGACGTAAATCACCAATGTCTCCTTGGGGTAAACCAACACTTGGTTACAAAACGCGTAGCAAGAAGAATAAATCTGATAAATTTATTGTACGTAGCCGTAAAAAATAACGGGGTTGAACTACGGTTCAATGATAGAACCGTAGAACAATCACGAAGGGAGGTTCCATTATGGGTCGCAGCTTAAAAAAAGGACCTTTTGTTGATGATCATTTACTAACAAAGATCGAAAAATTAAGTGATAGTGATAAGAAGCAAGTTGTTAAAACTTGGTCTCGTCGTTCTACGATCTTCCCACAATTCATCGGTCAAACAATCGCTGTTTATGATGGTCGTAAACATGTGCCAGTTTATGTTACTGAAGACATGGTAGGTCACAAACTTGGAGAATTTGCTCCAACTCGTACTTACAAAGGTCATGCAAGTGACGATAAGAAAACAAGACGTTAATGAGAGGAGGGCATTCCAATGCAAGCAAAAGCTGTTGCAAATACAGTTCGTATTGCTCCTCGTAAAGCTCGTTTAGTCGTAGATTTAATTCGAGGAAAGCAAGTTGGTGAAGCGGTAGCTATTTTGAAGTTAACTCCAAAGGCAGCTTCTCCAATCGTAGAGAAAGTTCTAAAATCTGCTGTTGCTAATGCAGAGCATAACTACGAAATGGATATTAATAACCTAGTGGTTGAGCAAGCATATGTTAATGAGGGACCAACTCTAAAGAGATTTCGTCCACGTGCACAAGGTCGTGCAAGTCAAATTAACAAACGCACTAGCCATATTACTATCGTTTTATCAGAAAAGAAGGAGGGGTAATTAGTGGGTCAAAAAGTAAATCCAGTCGGTTTACGTGTTGGGATCATTCGTGACTGGGAATCTAAATGGTTCGCAGGTAAAGACTATGCTGATCTTTTACACGAAGACCTAAAGGTACGTGAGTATATTACAAAACGCCTAAGCGATGCTTCTGTTTCTAAAGTAGAAATCGAGCGTGCAGCAAACCGCTTAAATGTTACTATCCACACTGCTAAACCAGGTATGGTTATTGGTAAAGGTGGTACAGAAGTTGAAGCTTTACGTAAAGCTCTTAACTCACTTACTGGCAAACGTGTACACATCAATATCTTAGAAATTAAAAGAGCAGACATGGATGCTAAACTAGTTGCTGAGAACATTGCTCGTCAATTAGAAAATCGTGTTTCCTTCCGTCGTGCTCAAAAACAAGCGATCCAACGCTCAATGCGCTCTGGAGCTAAAGGTATTAAAACAATGGTATCAGGTCGTCTAGGTGGCGCAGATATCGCACGTTCAGAGTCTTATAGCGAAGGAACTGTTCCATTGCACACTCTACGCGCAGATATCGATTATGCAACTGCTGAAGCTGATACAACTTATGGTAAATTAGGTGTAAAAGTTTGGATCTATCGTGGAGAGATCCTTCCAACGAAGAAGAAAACTGAGGAAGGAGGCAAATAATATGTTACTACCTAAACGTGTAAAATATCGTCGTGTACACCGTGGTAAAATGCGTGGTCAAGCAAAAGGTGGTACAGAAGTTGCATTCGGTGAATATGGTCTACAATCTTTAGAAGCTTCTTGGATTACAAACCGTCAAATCGAATCTGCTCGTATTGCAATGACACGTTATATGAAACGTGGCGGTAAAGTTTGGATTAAAATTTTCCCACATAAGCCTTACACTGCTAAGCCTCTAGAAGTCCGAATGGGTTCCGGTAAGGGTGCTCCTGAAGGTTGGGTTGCAGTAGTTAAGCCTGGAAAAATATTGTTCGAAGTTGCTGGTGTATCTGAAGAGATCGCTCGTGAAGCACTTCGTCTTGCAGCGCACAAACTTCCTGTTAAATGTAAGTTTGTAAAACGTGAAGAAATTGGTGGTGAAACTAATGAAAGCTAATGAAATTCGTGACCTTACCACTGCTGAAATTGAACAAAAAGTTAAATCCTTAAAAGAAGAGCTTTTCAACCTTCGCTTTCAATTAGCGACTGGACAACTTGAAAATACAGCTCGCATTCGTGAAGTACGCAAAGCGATCGCTCGAATGAAAACTGTCATTCGTGAGAGAGAAATCGGCGTCAATAATCGATAAGTTGAGAGGAGGTTCGTAGAATGAGCGAACGCAATCAACGCAAAGTCTATACTGGTCGTGTTGTATCTGATAAAATGGATAAAACCATTACAGTTGTTGTTGAAACATACAAAAAACACCCACTATACGGCAAACGCGTGAAATACTCTAAGAAGTATAAAGCTCATGATGAGCAAAACACAGCAAAAACTGGCGATATCGTACGTATTATGGAAACTCGCCCATTATCAGCTACAAAACGTTTCCGTCTTGTAGAAGTAGTAGAAAAAGCAGTTATTATATAATTGTTCGGAATTAAGCATCCCGAAGGGAGGTTACACACATGATTCAACAAGAATCACGTTTGAAAGTTGCTGACAACTCTGGTGCTCGTGAAGTACTTACTATTAAAGTTCTTGGTGGTTCAGGACGTAAAACTGCAAACATCGGTGATATCATCGTTGTTACTGTGAAACAAGCAACACCAGGTGGCGTTGTTAAAAAAGGTGAAGTAGTAAAAGCAGTAGTCGTTAGAACTAAAAGTGGTGTTCGTCGTGCTGACGGTACTTACATTCGTTTCGATGAAAACGCATGTGTAATTATCCGTGATGATAAGAGTCCACGTGGAACACGTATCTTTGGACCAGTTGCACGCGAACTTCGCGACAATAACTTTATGAAGATTGTATCATTAGCTCCAGAAGTACTATAATATAAATTTTAATTGCCTTTAAGGAGGTGCGAAAAGATGCATGTAAAAAAAGGTGACAAAGTAATGGTCATCTCTGGTAAGGATAAAGGTAAAACAGGTGTTGTTCTTGCTGCATTCCCTAAGAAAGATCGTGTGATCGTTGAAGGGATTAATATTGTTAAGAAGCACTCTAAGCCATCCCAGTTGAATCCACAAGGTGGAATCAATGACCAGGAAGCCGCTATTCATGTATCCAACGTTATGCCTATCGACCCTAAAACTGGTGAACCTACTCGTGTAGGATCAAAAACGGTTGATGGTAAAAAAGTTCGCGTAGCGAAAAAATCCGGTGAAATTCTAGATAAATAGTTCAAATGAAGAAGGGAGGTACAATGAATGAACCGCCTAAAAGAAAAATTTGTTAAAGAAACTACTCCTGCTCTTATGAGCAAGTTCAATTATAAATCAGTTATGGAAGTTCCAAAACTGGAAAAAATCGTGGTTAACATGGGCGTTGGTGATGCTGTAGCGAATGCTAAAGCATTAGACGTTGCTGTTGAAGAATTAGCACAAATTACTGGTCAAAAACCATTAATCACTCGTGCGAAAAAATCAATCGCAGGTTTCCGTCTACGTGAAGGAATGCCAATCGGAGCAAAAGTTACTCTTCGTGGAGAACGCATGTATCAATTCCTTGATAAACTTGTATCTGTTTCTCTTCCACGTGTACGTGACTTCCGTGGTGTATCTAAAAAATCATTTGATGGTCGCGGTAACTACACTTTAGGTGTAAAAGAACAATTAATTTTCCCTGAAATTGATTACGATAAAGTAAACAAAGTAAGAGGAATGGATATTGTTATTGTTACAACTGCAAACACAGATGAAGAAGCTCGTGAACTGTTAACTCAATTTGGAATGCCGTTCCAAAAGTAATCTCTAATTAGAGGGAGGCGAAGATGTGGCTAAGAAGTCAATGAT
Organism: Niallia sp. Sow4_A1; assembly: GCF_052116745.1. Classification (NCBI taxonomy): domain Bacteria; kingdom Bacillati; phylum Bacillota; class Bacilli; order Caryophanales; family Bacillaceae; genus Niallia; species Niallia sp. Sow4_A1. Next base: position 40,514 of record NZ_JBQKKM010000021.1, read on the forward strand.
TGCGAAACAAAAACGCACGCCTAAATATAAAGTACAAGAATACACACGTTGCGAACGTTGTGGTCGTCCACATTCTGTGTACCGTAAATTTAAGCTTTGCCGTATTTGTTTCCGCGAATTAGCGTATAAGGGACAAATTCCTGGTGTGAAAAAAGCTAGCTGGTAAAACCCGATATTGGGAAGGAGGTAAATACAAATGGTTATGACAGATCCAATTGCAGATTTGCTTACAAGAATCCGTAATGCGAATATGGTTCGTCACGAAAAATTAGAAGTTCCTGCTTCTAACATCAAAAAAGAGATCGCCGAAATTTTAAAGCGTGAAGGTTTTGTACGTGATGTAGAATATATCGAAGACAACAAACAAGGTATTATCCGCATTTTCTTAAAATACGGTTCAAGCAACGAGCGTGTAATAACTGGACTTAAAAGAATTAGTAAACCTGGTCTTCGTGTTTATGCGAAAGCAACAGAAGTACCTCGTGTATTAAACGGTCTTGGAATTGCATTAGTTTCTACTTCTCAAGGAGTACTTACTGATAAAGAAGCTCGTGCGAAACAAGTTGGCGGAGAAGTATTAGCATACGTTTGGTAATAATAGGTTTAATGAATGGAGGTGCAACTAAATGTCTCGTGTAGGTAAAAAACCAATCGAAGTACCAGCAGGCGTTACAGTTACTATTGATAAAAGTACTGTAACGGTGAAAGGTCCTAAAGGTGAATTAACTCGTACTTTTAATTCTGATATTGCGATCAACTTAGAAGAAAACGTGATTAATGTAACTCGTCCTTCAGATGTGAAGGAACATCGTGCATTACATGGAACAACTCGCGCATTGTTATCAAACATGGTTGAGGGTGTTTCAAAAGGCTTTGAAAGAGGTCTTGAATTAATCGGTGTCGGGTACCGTGCTCAAAAACAAGGAAGCAAACTTGTGTTGAACGTAGGTTACTCTCATCCAGTAGAAATCGAACCAGAAGCTGGTATTGAAATCGAAGTACCATCTGCTACGAAAGTAGTTGTAAAAGGAACTAGTAAAGAGCGTGTTGGAGCACTTGCTGCTAACATCCGTGATGTTCGCCCACCAGAACCTTATAAAGGTAAAGGTATCCGTTATGAAGGCGAATATGTACGTAGAAAAGAAGGTAAAACTGGTAAGTAATGCCGCATAGGTAAACGAAAGGAGTGACCTAAATGATTACGAAGGCTGATAAAAATCAAGTCCGTAGAAAAAGACACGCACGTGTGCGTTCTAAACTTAGCGGAACTGAAGCTCGTCCTCGTTTAAATGTGTTCCGTTCAAACAAACACATTTACGCTCAACTAATTGATGATGTTAAAGGTGTAACAATCGCAAGTGCATCTTCATTAGATAAAGAGCTTAACCTTGAATCTACTGGTAATTTAGAAGCTGCAGTTAAGATCGGTGAATTAGTAGCGAAACGTGCAGTAGAAAAAGGAATTAAATCAGTAGTATTTGACCGCGGAGGATATTTATATCATGGTCGCGTTAAAGCTTTAGCTGATGCTGCTCGTGAGAACGGCCTAGAATTTTAATAGACAAAGGAGGGACATAAAAAGATGCGTCGTATTGATCCAAACAAACTTGAACTTGAAGAACGCGTAGTTACAGTTAACCGTGTAGCGAAAGTTGTTAAAGGTGGACGTCGTTTTCGTTTCTCTGCTCTAGTAGTAGTTGGGGACAAAAATGGTAACGTTGGTTTTGGTACTGGTAAAGCTCAAGAAGTACCAGATGCTATTCGCAAAGCGGTTGAAGATGCGAAGAAAAATCTTATTGAAGTACCAATGGTTGGTACAACAATTCCACACGAAATTATCGGACATTTCGGAGCTGGTGAAATCCTATTAAAGCCTGCTTCAGAAGGTACTGGGGTTATCGCTGGTGGTCCAGTACGTGCTGTGCTTGAACTAGCTGGTGTAGCTGATATCTTATCTAAGTCATTAGGTACAAACACACCAATTAACATGGTTCGTGCTACTTTAGACGGTTTAAAACAATTAAAACGTGCTGAAGACGTAGCAAAGTTACGTGGAAAATCAGTAGAAGAACTGTTAGGATAAGGAGGGAAATTAGATGGCAAACAAACTGGAAATTACCCTCACTAAAAGCGTAATTGGTCGTCCGCAAGACCAACGCGAAACAGTTAAAGCTTTAGGATTACGTAAAGTAAATCAAACAGTTGTTCAACAAGATAATGCTGCTATTCGCGGTATGATCAATAAAGTATCACATCTTGTAACTGTATCAGAAAATTAAAAATCATTCTTCTTCAAATAAGGAGGTGCCAAAATGAAACTTCATGAATTAAAACCTGCAGAAGGTTCTCGTCAAGAACGCAAACGCAAAGGGCGCGGTATCGGTTCAGGTAATGGTAAAACTGCTGGTAAAGGTCATAAAGGTCAAAATGCACGTTCAGGTGGGGGTGTAAGACCAGGATTCGAAGGTGGTCAAACTCCTTTATTCCGTCGTTTACCAAAACGTGGTTTTACTAATATCAACCGTAAAGAATACGCTATTGTTAATTTAGATACTCTAAATCGTTTTGAAGATGGAACTGAAGTAACTCCAGAACTTCTTATCGAAACAGGAGTTGTTAGTAACGAGAGAGCAGGAATTAAAATTCTTGCAAAAGGCAACGTAGAGAAAAAGCTTACTGTTAAAGCTCACAAATTCTCCTCTGCTGCTAAGGAAGCTATTGAAGCTGCCGGCGGTCAAACAGAGGTGATCTGATGTTTAAGACAATCTCCAATTTTATGCGCGTGGGTGAAATAAGACGAAAAATCATATTCACCCTATTAATGTTGATTATATTTCGTTTAGGTACTTTTATTCCTGTACCTTATGTAAATGCAGACTTCTTAAAAGCACAAGATGCTTTCAGTGCCTTCGGAATTTTAAATACTTTCGGTGGTGGGGCACTTAAAAACTTTTCTATTCTTGCAATGGGGATCATGCCATATATTACAGCATCCATTATTGTAAGCTTATTACAAATGGATGTTGTTCCAAAATTTACGGAATGGTCAAAGCAGGGTGAGGCTGGGCGTAGAAAGCTGACACAATTTACGCGTTACTTTACAATCGTTCTAGCTCTTATCCAAGGCTTTGGTATGTCATATGGTTTTAATAATCTTGCAGGTGGTGCACTGATTACAAAACCTGGATTTGCATCCTATCTAGTTATTTCTATTGTATTAACAGCAGGAACTGCCTTTTTAATGTGGTTAGGTGAACTAATTACTTCTAAAGGTGTTGGAAATGGTATATCTATTATCATTTTTGCTGGTATTGCTGCAGGAATTCCTTCAATGGCTAATCAAATCTATGCACAGCAGTTTGACAATCCAGGTGATCAATTATTTCTCAATATTGTAAAGCTAGCTTTAATTATTATAGCTGTCGTTGCAATTGTAGTTGGGGTAATTTTTATCCAGCAAGCTCTTAGAAAGATACCGATTCAATATGCAAAAAGAATGGTAAATGGTAATAGCAGCGCAGGCGGACAATCAACACATTTACCGTTGAAAGTAAACTCTGCTGGTGTTATTCCAGTTATCTTTGCAGTTTCCTTCTTGGTAACTCCAAGAACAATTGCATCGTTCTTACCGCAAAATGACGTTACTTCCTTGATACAAAGAGTATTTGATTATACTCATCCAATAGGAATGATTATATATACAGTGTTAATTATTGCGTTTACTTATTTCTATGCTTTCATTCAGGTGAACCCAGAACAAGTTTCTGAAAACCTGAAGAAACAAGGTGGATATATCCCAGGTATTCGTCCTGGTAAAAGTACGCAAGAATATTTGTCACGTGTTCTATCTCGTTTAACATTAGTTGGAGCTCTATTCTTAGCCATTATTGCTATACTACCTGTATTTTTTATTAATATTGCAGGACTTCCACAATCTGCACAGATCGGTGGAACAAGTATTATAATTGTGGTTGGGGTTGCATTGGAGACAATGAAGCAATTAGAATCTCAACTAGTTAAACGACACTATAAAGGTTTTATTAAATAGTATAATTTAGGGGACGTTTGTCCCTTGAATTTTATGTAAGAGAACTTGAGGGGGAATACGCATGAATTTAGTCTTAATGGGGCTCCCTGGCGCAGGTAAAGGTACTCAAGCTGAGAAGATTGTCGAGAAATATGACATCCCTCATATCTCAACTGGCGACATGTTCCGTGCGGCTATGAAAGACGAAACAGAACTTGGACTTAAGGCAAAATCTTTTATGGATAAAGGTGAACTTGTACCTGATGAAGTTACAATCGGTATTGTTCGCGAAAGACTTAGCAAGGATGACTGTGAAAAAGGCTTTCTTTTAGATGGTTTTCCTCGTACTGTTCCTCAAGCAGAAGCTTTAGAAAATATTTTGTCTGATTTAAATAAGAAATTAGACTTTTGTATCAATGTTCAAGTGGATAAAGAGATCTTAATGGAGCGTTTAACAGGACGCCGCATTTGTAAAAGCTGTGGTGCAACCTATCATTTAGTATTTAATCCGCCATCTAAGCCAGATACTTGTGATCGTTGTGGCGGCGAATTATACCAACGTGCTGATGATAATGAAGCAACTGTTAAAAATCGCTTAGAAGTTAATATTAAGCAATCTAAACCATTACTTGATTTCTATGAGTCAAAAGGCTATCTTCGTAACATTAATGGTCAACAAGATATTAATAAAGTTTTCGTAGATCTTGATGCACTACTAAGTACTTTAAAATAAAAGTGACTTTTGCTTTGACTAATCTGTTATCTAGCATGGAAATGAATCAGAGATAATAAATAGAAGAATTGGGATGAAATGGCTGAGGAGTTTATTCCTAAACATGATGCATTTCCTTTTTTCAAAAGGTATAATAATTTTCATGGTTATATCTGTAACAAAAAAAGCATAACCGTGTTATTTTGACATGTTTATCTTCGTTAAAAGATTAATCAATTTAGATAATTGGTGCAGAGTATTTTGGATTTCATGGTAACTCCGCTTAAATTGCTTTTTTATCTAGTAGTGAAGAAGGTAATGTAACTATTATTCTTTCTATTATGACGATTGGTATTAGACCAGGTGTGCAAGTTGTCGAACGCTCTACGAAATCCTTTAAATACGAAATCTATGTGGCTTTTCAAGTGAAAACAAGTATGTAGTGGAAGATTTAAGGCTAGACTTTTGAAGGTGATTTATTTTTCTTGGAATTGTCTATACGTTGCATGCTTACTTCTATACGATAAGACACAAGCTGTTGATAGAATGTTCGTAAATCAAAGGAAAGATCATTTCTTTTCTATTAATGAATGATCTACCAAAGCTAAGTTTAGTTGGTAGCATTAAACTTATTATTATTTCTTCCCTATAAATATATTTTTTTATAATTAATAGCGGACGAAGTGCCTATTCTTATGATATAATCAATTAGTTGCAGTTTAATGCAGTTTTATTATATTATAGGAGCAGTTCAGAGTAGTTTAATGTGCACGATCGTGTGACAAGAAGAGCTACACTTTGCTATATTAGTTAAGATGGATCTCGTATTTTTTATGGAAAGGAGAGATATTCGATGGCTAAAGACGATGTAATCGAAATTGAAGGCACAATCACTGAAACTTTGCCGAACGCCATGTTTAAGGTAGAATTAGAAAATGGTCATACTGTATTGGCTCACGTTTCTGGTAAAATCCGCATGCATTTCATCCGTATTTTACCTGGTGATAAAGTAACGGTTGAGTTATCTCCATATGACTTAACTCGCGGAAGAATTACTTACCGCTTTAAATAATCTGATTGCACTCCGTACTATCAAGGAGGTTAGGATAATGAAAGTTAGACCATCTGTTAAACCAATCTGCGAAAAATGTAAAGTTATCCGCAGACGTGGTAAAGTTATGGTTATCTGTGAAAACCCTAAACACAAACAAAAACAAGGTTAATAACAAGGAGGTGCGCATATAGATGGCACGTATTGCTGGTGTGGATATTCCACGTGAAAAACGTGTAGTAATATCTTTAACATACATTTACGGTATTGGAAAAAATACTGCACAACAAGTATTAGCAGAAGCAGGTGTTTCTGAAGATACACGCGTTCGTGATTTAACAGAAGATGAATTAAACAAAATTCGTGATATTATCGACCGTTTAAAAGTAGAAGGGGATCTACGTCGTGAGATTTCTCTAAACATTAAGCGTCTAATGGAAATTGGTTGTTACCGTGGTCTTCGTCACCGTCGTGGCTTACCAGTTCGCGGACAAAACACGAAAAACAACGCTCGTACACGCAAAGGTCCTCGTAAGACTGTAGCTAATAAGAAAAAATAATCGGTAAAGGAGGTACAATATAATGGCACGTAAAACTAATACACGTAAACGTCGTGTTAAAAAGAATATTGAAGCTGGTGTAGCTCATATTCGTTCTACTTTCAATAATACTATCGTAACTATTACAGACGTTCATGGAAATGCTCTTTCATGGTCAAGCGCAGGTGCACTTGGATTCAGAGGTTCTCGTAAATCTACTCCATTTGCTGCACAAATGGCTGCTGAAACTGCTGCTAAAGCATCAATGGAACACGGTATGAAAACTTTAGAAGTAACAGTTAAAGGACCAGGTGCAGGTCGTGAGGCTGCAATTCGTGCTCTTCAAGCTGCAGGACTAGAAGTTACAGCAATTAGAGACGTAACTCCAGTTCCTCATAACGGTTGCCGACCACCTAAACGTCGCCGAGTTTAATTTTTCTGTATAAATTTTGTATCCTTGTCTATAATGGGATATGACTAAAACTTTTAGAACCCGTACAGATTTATTAACTAACCCAGTTGTTGTGCACAAGCGGGAACGTAAACATGGGGAATTTCGGTAAAGCTTACCGGGGTTTCGACGTTTTGAAGGAGGGTATATCTTGATGATCGAAATAGAAAAACCAAAAATCGAAACGGTTGAGATCAACGATGATGCCAAGTATGGTAAATTCGTCGTCGAGCCACTTGAGCGTGGATATGGTACTACTTTGGGTAACTCCTTACGTCGTATTCTACTATCCTCACTGCCAGGTGCCGCTGTCACATCCATTCAAATTGATGGGGTACTTCATGAGTTCTCAACAATTGAAGGCGTCGTAGAAGATGTTACAGCTATCATATTAAATATCAAAAAACTAGCATTGAAAATATACTCTGATGATGAAAAAACTTTAGAGATTGATATGCAAGGTGCAGGAGTAGTTACAGCAGCAGATATTACACATGATAGTGATGTAGAGATCTTAAATCCAGATCTTCATATCGCAACTTTAGGCAGCAACGGAAACTTCCGTATGCGTTTAACAGCAAAGCGTGGTCGTGGGTACACACCAGCTGAGCAAAATAAGCGTGAAGATCAGCCTATTGGTGTAATTCCTATTGACTCTATCTTTACACCAGTATCTCGTGTTTCTTATCAAGTAGAGAATACTCGTGTTGGTCAAATGACTAATTATGATAAGTTAACTTTTGACGTTTGGACTGACGGTAGTACAGGTCCTCAAGATGCTGTTGCACTTGGTGCAAAGATTTTAACTGAGCATTTAAATATCTTTGTTGGTTTAACTGATGAAGCACAAAATGCTGAGATTATGGTAGAAAAAGAAGAAGATCAAAAAGAAAAAGTTCTTGAGATGACAATCGAAGAATTAGATCTTTCTGTTCGTTCTTATAACTGCTTAAAGCGTGCTGGTATTAATACCGTACAAGAATTAGCAAATAAGACGGAAGAAGATATGATGAAAGTTCGAAACTTAGGTAGAAAATCTCTAGAAGAAGTAAAACATAAATTAGAAGAGCTTGGATTAGGCTTAAGAAAAGATGACTGATTAGTCTCTTGACTATGTCTATAAAGCTTGTACTTTAACAAAAGGAGGGAATCTCACATGGGTTACAGAAAGTTAGGACGCACAAGCGCACAACGTAAAGCAATGTTACGTGACTTAACTACAGACTTAATCATCAATGAGCGCATTGAAACAACTGAAGCTCGTGCAAAAGAACTTCGTTCTGTTGTAGAAAAAATGATTACACTTGGTAAACGTGGAGATCTACATGCACGTCGCCAAGCAGCTGCTTATGTACGTCACGAGGTAGCTAACGCTGAAACAAAACAAGATGCTGTACAAAAATTGTTCAGTGATGTTGCTGCTCGTTATACTGATCGTCAAGGTGGTTACACTCGTATCATGAAAATGGGACCTCGTCGTGGAGACGGAGCACCAATGGTAATTATCGAGTTAGTGTAATAGGATTTAAAAGAAACTTAGGGTGCGGGACAGTTTATAATGTTATGAAACTTGTTCAAGTGCCCTTTTTCTTTAATTCTCGCTTTTTGATCAAGCCAAAATAGAGTGTTACGATGAGCATTTATTTTTATTAATGACTCGTCTAGCTCGTGCGCCTCTTCTTTCGATTCATCGTTCGAATGAGGTGCGGGCTTTTTTCATTTTTAATTAGGACTGCAGGGTGCTAAGAAGTGGAATACCATAAGATATATTTTAACAAGCATAGAAATAGGATATCAAAGATTATACAAATAATCTTATGTTAAACCAATTCAAAGCTCGCCCAATTGGCGAGTTTATTTTTTTATTATCTATGGTTTATGGTTAGTGAGAGTATCACCTCTTGCTTATGAAATTTCGTGAAAGATAGGTGGGAAATCTACTGTCCGTTTAGGTACGATTGCTTCAACTAATCATCAGTGAGGCTGTAGGAACTGCCCACTGATGTAAGTTTCATTTTATGTAACAATTTGTACTTTGATTATAAAGGTTTTATATATTATATTATCGATAATATCTAGTAAGTAAATGGTGGGGTTGTAATGGACCAAAAGATTTTAGTAAAGGTAGAAGATGTATCCTTTAAATATGAGGAGCAATTAGAGAACGCCCTTGATCATGTTTCTTTTCATGTTAATAGGGGGGAATGGGTTGCTATAGTTGGGCATAATGGTTCCGGTAAGTCTACGCTAGCTAAGTTATTAAATGGATTACAATTCTCTAATGAAGGTTCAATTATAATAGATAGTATTCCGATAACGGAAGATTCTGTGTGGGATATTAGAAAAAAGGTTGGAATGGTATTCCAGAATCCCGATAACCAGTTTGTTGGTACAACGGTTAAGGATGATGTGGCTTTTGGTTTAGAAAATAACGCAGTTCCAAGGAATGAGATGGTAACAAGAGTAGAAAGTTCTTTAGAAAAAGTTAAGATGTTATCTTTTCTTGATCAAGAGCCACATCATCTATCTGGTGGACAAAAGCAGAGAGTCGCTATTGCAGGAATTATTGCATTGAAACCTGAAATTATTATATTAGATGAGGCTACCTCTATGCTTGATCCGCAAGGAAGAGAAGAAGTTTTTGAAATCATGAGAGATTTACAAAAGGAAAATATGACGATTATCTCCATTACCCATGATTTAGATGAGGCTGCTAAAGCAGACCGTATCATCGTAATGAATAAGGGGAAAGTGTATAAAGAAGGAAGTCCTAAAGAAATTTTTAAGCTTCAGAAGGAACTTGTAGATATTGGTTTAGACATCCCTTTTACAATTAAATTAAGAGAAAGTTTAATGAACAAGGGGATTTCATTAGAAGAAGTATATTTAACAGAAGAAGAGTTGGTGACAGGCATATGGACATCTCACTTCAAAAAGTAGAGTATCGTTACCAGGAAAATTCGCCGTTTGAACGTTTAGCGATAGAGGATGTAAACTTTGACATTCCATCAGGAAGCTATGTAGCAATTATTGGCCACACTGGATCTGGCAAATCGACTATTTTACAGCATCTTAATGCTCTTATAACACCAACTAAAGGAACGGTCGTAATAGGTGACCGTAAAATTGAAGGTGGACAAAAGCACAAGAACCTGCGGAGTATACGGCAAAAAGTAGGTATTGTTTTTCAGTTTCCAGAACAGCAGCTGTTTGAAGAAACGGTTGAAAAGGATATTTGTTTTGGTCCTCTTAATTTTGGGATTTCAGAGTCGGAGGCAAAGAAAAGAGCAGAAAAGGCATTAGGAGAAGTGGGATTATCAAAAGAGTTCCTCCTAAAGTCTCCTTTTGATTTATCTGGTGGTCAGATGAGAAGAATTGCCATTGCGGGTGTTTTAGCAATGGAGCCGGATGTACTTGTTTTAGATGAGCCGACAGCTGGTTTAGATCCAAGAGGCAGACGAGAAATAATGGATATGTTTTACAAGCTTCATAAGGAGCGAAATTTAACGACCATTTTAGTTACGCATAGTATGGAAGATGCAGCACATTATGCTGATCAAATTGTTATTATGAATAAAGGGAAAGTTCATCGCCAGGGAACTCCGCTTGAGATATTTAGGGATGCAGAAGATTTGGCCACTATTGGGTTGAATGAGCCTGAGGTGGTTCGATTTCAAAAAAAAATAGAAGAAAAATTTGGAATAAAAATGGGACAAGTACATTTAAAGATGGAAGACTTCACAGAAGAGCTGGCAGTGTATTTAAAAAAGAAAGTAGGGAGTAGTTAATGGGAAAAATGATTATTGGCCGTTTTATTCCCGTTGATTCGCTATTGCATAGAATGGACCCCCGTTCAAAATTACTGCTTGTTTTTCTATTTATTTGCATTGTGTTTTTAGCTAACAATATTTGGAGCTATTCTTTATTAATTATATATGTAGGTACGTTAGTAGCTATATCTAATGTACCGATAAAGTATATTTATTTAGGATTAAGACCCATTTTTTGGCTAATTATCTTTACGTTTATCTTGCATTTATTTTTCACGAAGAATGGAGAGCTATTGTTTGAATGGGGATGGATTACCATTTATGAAGAAGGAGTGAGAATGGGAATTCTGATTTCGATTCGATTCTTCCTGCTTATTATTATGACATCCTTGCTTACGTTAACAACTACACCAATTGAGTTAACAGATGCAATTGAAACACTGTTAGGGCCGTTAAAGAAAGTGAAATTTCCAGTTCATGAATTGGCACTTATGATGTCTATTTCTTTGCGATTCATTCCAACTTTAATGGATGAAACAGAGAAAATTATGAAGGCTCAGATGGCAAGAGGAGTAGAATTTTCGAGTGGTTCTATTAAAAGCCGGATTCAAGCAATTATTCCTTTATTGATTCCTTTATTTGTTAACTCCTTTAAACGGGCGGAGGAGCTCGCTATTGCGATGGAAGCACGCGGTTATCAAGGTGGAGAAGGAAGAACAAAGTATCGTCAATTAGTATGGAATCCAATCGATACAATCATGATTATTATTTTGATTCTAGTAACAGCTTTGCTGTTTTTATTAAGAACATAGTGGAGAATAAGATGCAACGATACAAATGTACAATAAGCTATGATGGTTCAAATTATAGTGGTTTTCAGATTCAACCAAAGGATCGAACGGTGCAAGGTGAAATCGAAAAGGCTTTAAGAAAGCTTCATAAAGGGTTAGAGATAAAGATTCAGGCATCAGGTAGGACAGATGCTGGTGTTCATGCGAAGGGACAAGTCATTCATTTTGATAGCTCGCTTGATATTCCAGCAGAAAAATGGCCTATTGCACTAAATACCTTGTTGCCCCATGATATAGTAGTTGCTGATGCTGTGAGAGTGTCTGAAGCCTTTCATGCAAGATATAATGTAACAGCAAAAGAATACCGTTACTTTATTCAATTAGGGGAGCGGAGAGATCCATTTAAACGCCATTATGCCTATTATTATCCATATTCTCTAAATGTAGAGGCAATGAGAGAGGCACTTACCTATTTTATTGGAGAATATGATTTTACTAGTTTCTGCTCTGCTAAGACAGATAAAGAAAGAAAAGTAAGAACTGTAACTGGGGTAAAGTTAATAGAGGAAGAAAATATGCTAATATTTTCCTTCCGAGGGAATGGGTTCCTTTATAATATGGTGCGCATTATGGTTGGAACATTACTAGATGTTGGAAGAGGAAAGAAATCCCCACAGGATATCCCTGTGATTATTGAGAAAAAGGATAGAAAAGCGGCCGGGAAAACCGCTTCTGCGAATGGATTGTATCTTTGGAAAGTAATGTATGAATGAATGCCGTATATGTCCAGCCACAATTATAATTTCTATGAAGTTGGAATGCCAAAATAGCTTATTTATATGTAAAAATCATTATTTAGTAAGTGAAAATAAATAGAAAGATAATTTTTTTCTCATAACAACTAAACCTGGTGTAACATTCCCTTGACATATACTAGTCTAGGATATATCATAATATGGTATGTATTTTAATCCCACATTAAGCCCCGGAACTTAATTGTGTGAACATATAGACGTAAGAACAGAACATTCGTAATTTAAAAAAATTATAATTAAACATTTCAGGAGGGAAACTCATGCGTACAACGTTTATGGCTAATTCAAACACTGTTGATCGTAAATGGTACGTGATTGATGCTGAAGGCAAAACTTTAGGTCGTCTTGCTAGTGAAGTAGCATCAATTCTACGTGGTAAACATAAACCAACTTTCACACCTCATGTGGATACTGGTGATCATGTTATTCTTTTAAATGCTTCAAAAATCGAATTGACTGGTAAAAAATTAACTGACAAAATTTACTACCGTCACTCTATGCACCCAGGTGGATTAAAACAAAGAACAGCTTTAGAAATGCGTACTAACTATCCAGAGCAAATGTTAGAACTTGCAATCAAAGGTATGCTTCCAAAGAATTCTCTTGGTCGTCAAATGTATAGAAAATTACATGTATATGCTGGTAGCGAACATCCGCACCAAGCTCAACAACCAGAAGTTTACGAACTTCGTGGATAATTAATTAAGGGAGGTAAAACAAATGGCACAGGTTCAATATATCGGTACTGGTCGTCGTAAAAGCTCTGTTGCTCGTGTACGTTTAGTTCCAGGTGACGGACAAATCATCATCAATGGTCGTGAAATCGAAAGTTATATCCCGTTTGCAGCTTTACGCGAAGTTGTTAAACAACCATTAGTAGCTACTGAAACTACTGGAAGCTACAATATTTTAGTAAATGTTAACGGTGGAGGTTATACTGGTCAAGCTGGCGCTATCCGTCATGGTATCGCTCGTGCTTTACTTCAAGTGGATCCTGAATACCGTCCAACATTAAAGCGTGCAGGATTATTAACTCGTGACGCTCGTATGAAAGAACGTAAAAAATACGGTCTTAAAGGCGCTCGTCGTGCACCTCAGTTCTCAAAACGTTAATTTGTGGCGTTTCAAAGGCTCTTTCCATATTTATGGAGAGGGTCTTTTTTTATGTCTGAAAAGTGCTTTTGACCACACTTTGACCACGAAAATATTTTTGACCACATCTGACCACATCTCATAACTCAATATATCTTTGAAACTTTTGTGCAGTTTGCTCTTTTAGCGTATCTGTTACGTGTGTATAGATGTTCATCGTCATTTGTATATCAGAGTGGCCTAACCGCTCCTGAACCTCTTTTATACTGGCTCCTGCTTCGAATAAAAGGGAAGCATGAGTATGACGTAAACCATGTATTGTAATTTTGTGTAGGTTATGTTTTTTGATTAAAGCGGCCAGCTTTTCGTTTGGATAGGCTAACCGCATCGGAGAGCCATCATCCCTGTCAAAAACCACCTTGTTATTATTCAAATAACCTTTCCCGGCTAAATAAGCTTCATTTTGCTTTATACGCCATTTATTAAGCAGAGAGAGGGTTAGAGGATCCAAGCTAATTAAACGCTTAGATTCCCTTGTTTTGGACGTTTGGAAGATGAATTTACCATCATGATGAAATAACGTTTTGTTTAACCGTATGGAGCCAGCTTCGAAATCAATATCATCCCATGTAAGGGCTAAAATTTCTCCCTTGCGTGCACCGGTATAGATTAACAGATGAAAAAGTACATGATCTCGAAAATCTAATTCATGTTTCGTTATTGAAAGGAAATTACGTATCTCATCCTTTTTCCAATAATTCCGCTCATCCGTTTCATTATCCTCATTAATAATTTCATTTTGCTGTCTTGGTATGGTGACATGCTCTAATGGATTCCTTTCAATAATCTCCATTTTTAAAGCATATTTGAATACTTGGTTAGCCTGTATTTTTAGGCTCTATAATATTTGTTGGGGTTGTCCTACAATTTGTATGCAAAAAAATACACGCATACATCCAATTCTTTTATACTTGAATTGTCGAGAAACAAGTAAAGAAATGGAGATGCGTGTATATGAATTTTAACATTTCTATTCCAGGATTAAAAGATGTGCTGGTAAAAAACGTAGAAGAAGTAGGAGAATATATTCATGTTTATGTAGAGATGGAGCGTAAACCGCACTGTTGTCCAAAGTGTGGCAGTCAAACCAATCGAATTCATGATTATCGCATTCAAAAAATCAAACATTTGAAGTGGTTTGAACGAAAAACGCTGTTGTTCTATAAAAGAAGAAGATATGTTTGTGCTTGCGGAAAGCGATTCTCTGAAATGAACACGTTTGTAGAGTGTTATCAGCGTAGTACGATCGAATGGAACCAGGCAATTGCAATCAAAGCAATAAAAGGAAAAACATATAAAGAGACGGCAGAAGTTTATGGAACATCCCCAACAACAGTTGTTCGTCGTTTCGATCAAATAGCCAAAGAAGCAATTCATCCGGTCACAGAGCTGCCAAAAGTGATAGCTATTGATGAGTACAAAGGCGATACCAAGGAAGGGAAATATCAATTAATTATAGCTAATGGAATCACAAGAGAACCAATTGACATTCTTCCAAATCGGTATAAAAAAACGATTAAACGGTACCTTCAAAAACATGGAGCGCAAGTACAAATCGTAATCATGGATATGAGTCCATCCTTTAAAGCAGCTGTACAAGAAGCTCTGGGTAAACCAGTTATTGTAGCGGACAGGTTTCATTTTTGTCGATATATTTATTGGGCATTAGATAAGGTTAGGCGACGTGTCCAACAAAACTTTCATGCGTATGATCGTAAGAAGTGTAAGAGAATGAAACATGTCTTTCATAAAGCAAAAGATAAGTTAAATAATGAAGAACGTTGGCTTCTAGAGAGATATCTATCTATGTCGGAAGAATTAAAGCAGGCCTATGAACTGAAAGAAGCCTTTCGAGCATGGTTTACAAGGGCTAAAGAAATTGGAAGCACACAAATTAAGAAGGTCAAATATGAACTCGAACAACTTTTAATAAGATTTAAAACCGAAGGTATTTTAGAGATGTCTGATGTAATAAAGACATTCAAGAATTGGCAGACGGAGATACTCAACAGCTTTGTGTACAATTACTCAAATGGTTTTCTTGAGGGGATTAACAATTCCACCAAAGTAATCAAACGAAACGCATTTGGATTTAGAAGTTTTGAGCGCTTTCGTGCCAAGATATTATTAACACATCAATTTAAGGGAATTGGAATACATGTTGGATAAAAACTAGAGAATGAACATTTGTATGTTTGGAGGGTCTAAGACCTTCCAAACATACAAATGCCACCAAGCTTAAGCGCGGTAGCCTAGTATTTTACCCCAACAATTGACTTAGAACCTATTTTTATGTCATTTACCGATTTAATTAATTGAGCGATTTCATTGATCATTTTTTGGCAATATGGTCTTGTTATTTCTTTTATTTTCAATTTGCTGAAGCGGGGCAATATATGCCTATTGAATTTGGATTCAATGGCTTTCTTTGTGCTTAATTTAATCGTTTTCGAATGATTGGAAAACCATTGATCGTATACATTCTGAAAAGTCAGGTTGTCATTCTTTATTGATCTTCCGCTCGCTATTTCTTGTTCAAGCTTGGCAGCAGCTATTTGTGCTTCTTTTTTGGTTTTAAAGCCCCTTCGGGTTGTAGTTTGTCTTTTTCCTGTTTCGGGATTAATTCCAGTGTCCGTCTTAAATAACCACATTTGACCTTGTTTGGTTGTGTATTTTTGAAATGATGCCATTTTTTCACCTCATTTAACCGTTTTTCTTATTAGCGTAAATTTCACATAAGTTATTTAAGTTCATATCTAATGTGGGTTTGTGCTCTAGATATAGTTTTATACATTCATAAGGTGTTGAAGGGTCTTGCCCGTAATTATACTTAAATCCCATTTTCATACTAAAAATAAAATCCACAACTTGGAATAGATGCTCAAATGTTTTAGATGTTTCTCTTACATCTGTTGCTTCTAGTTCATCCCCAATGATTATAGTCAACTGGTTAATGATGTCTTCTGCTTTTTTCCTAATATCAGGAGTAGCTTGTTTCAGTAGATCTTCAAGCAGGCTAAAATCCCTTTGGAAACCATATTGATCTGATGTTCTTATGTCTTGTTTTCCGGTTAAATAATCGACGCTTACATCGAAGAAATCAGCCAATGCTAAAAAGGTTGAAACATTCGGTTCCCGGTCTTCCCGCTCGTAATTTCCTAATGTAGTAAAGGGAATATTCAACTTGTCGGCTAAGTCTCTTAAAGTCATATTCTTTTCCCTTCGTAACGTTCTAATTCGTTCTCCAAACATAATTTATCAACCTCCAATGAGTAATTACAAATCAATATTACACATAATGAATACAAATATCAACTTGAATTTCTCAAAACGGGATGATATTGTTTATTTGTACCCAATATGAGTAATTAGGAGATGTTTAAAAGATGAAATGTACAAAACTAATAAAACAAGAGCATCACCTGAAAATTGACAGTAAAAAAATTAAACTTGCTCGAGCGGAAATGGGGTGGACAATCACTAAATTGGCTGATGTATCTGGTGTAAATAGAAAAACCATTGGTGAAATCGAAAAGGGGACTAAAAAAAAGGTACGGTTTTCTACAATCAAACAGATTGCTGAAAACCTAAATAAAGAAGTAGAGGATCTTTGTACTCAAGTTGAAAAAGGGGGATAAATAAATGAATATAAAGCTAGAATTCCCAGAAGAAACGCTAATCATAAATCGGACAGATTTAAAAAATGCATTACAGGAGCTTCTAATGGAATTACAAGAAGAAAACGGGCATGATCAAATATTAACCATAAAAGAAGCTGCCGATTATTTAAAGGTCAGTGTACCCACAATTCGAAACATGATTTCAAGCAAAGAAATTCCTTTTTTTCAAAGAGGGCAAATCATTCGTTTAAATCGCTGGGATGTACAGAAATGGTTGCGAAATAATTCTGGCTGAAGCGGGTGAAGTGTGATGTTAGGATGGGTTAAGCTTTATCGGGATTTATTGCATAAGCCTATTTGGATAGAATCCACACCGGAACAAAAAACCATTCTAATAACACTTCTTTTGATGGTTAATCATCAAGAAAAACAATGGGAATGGCAAGGGGAACCTTATAACGTTACCGCTGGCCAGGTAATTACAAGCTTGGAATCCATTGTTGAAAAATGCGGTAAGGGGATTTCAATTCAAAACGTAAGAACTGCAATAAAGCGGTTTGAAAAATTCGGTTTTCTAACAAATGAATCAACAAACAAAAATAGGCTTATAACCATTAATAATTGGGAGGATTATCAGAATAATGGAGATGGATTAACAAGCAACTTAACAGGCGGCCAACAATCAATTAACAATCGACTAACAACTAACAAGAATGATAAAAAATTAAAGAATGATAAAGAAGTAAAAGATTCTTATTGTCGCAAGTCAAAAACTTACGACGAAAAAAGCATACCGTATCAATTAGCATTAAGACTTTTAAATAACATTAGGGAAAATAATCCGGGATTTAAAGAACCAAATCTTCAAAAATGGTCGGATGACTTTCGTTTAATGATAGAAAGGGACAATCGTTTACCAGAAGAAATATCCACCGTGATTGATTGGTGTCAGCAAGATTCCTTTTGGAAGACAAATATACTTTCTCCATCAAAATTAAGAAAACAGTATGATCAATTGGTTCTGAAAATTCAAACAAGCAGAAATGTAATAAGGAAAAAGAGCCAACAGCATTTTTCATTAGATCGCCCTAGTCATTGGGAAGAACCAAAACCAATTACAAAAGATGAATTTGAGAAAATGAAAGAATGGGAAGATGAACTCCCATTTTAGGAGGTTAAACTATGAGAGTTGCGAGTAGCTTTCTACCTGAGGATGAGAATAACATTTACAAAAAGGCTGTTTTTAGACTCATGCCAGAATTAGAAGGGCATGAGCTAGAAGCGGATTTTCTTAAAAAACTTGTATGCCCGCAGTGTGGACAAGAAAGTGCATCCGCTTTGGTTTACCGCCTAAATAATAATGACAGTTGGAAGCAGTTAGGTGAAACATTCAAATGTTGTAGATGTAGGGATAGGGATATGCTTAATCTTTCTATGGAAAAAGGTTTAAAGGAGCAAAGTCAGCTCATATCTGAAAGGCTTATGAACGACTATTTTCTTCTCCCCGAAAAATTAAAGGGTTCAGGTTTTAAGGATTACCATGAACTAATCCCGTTACTACTGTTGCAAAACAAAGGGCAATTTCCTATGTGAAAACATTTTTAGCTTCCGAACAAGATCGCTACAACCTTTTAATTCAAGGCAATCCGGGAACAGGAAAAACACATTTGTGTGTAGCTATTGCCAGAACGCTAAAAGAAAAAGGTTTTATAGTTGGGTTTTTAACCACAGGACAATTACTTTCAAAAATTAAATCTACGTATAACAAAGCATCTATCATAACAGAAGAAAATATCTTTAAGGATTTAAAAAAGCTAGATTTATTGATTTTGGATGACTTGGGTGCGGAAGCATCGGGAGGAAATGATGATTGGAGAAAGAGTATAATTTTTGAAATAGTAGAAAGTCGGAGTGGTAAACCGACAATCTACACGAGTAATTTGACGGATCAAGACTTACCTATGGTCGTAGGAGAAAGAGTCTTTAGCCGTCTATACGATAATACAAAATTCATTGACTTATTTACAGAAGATTACCGAAAAAAACTTCGGATAAAATAATTATTTCGTGGAGGGATTGAGAATGAAGGACAACAAAACAAGGCAAAAGTTTATTTAATTAAGAGCGAAAGGGATCAGCTTTAGTAAAATTGCCAAGGAACTTAACGTATCGAAGTCAACGCTTATTGCGTGGTCAAAGGAACATCTCATGGAAATAGAAAATATGAAGGCAGTTGAAATTGAATCGTTACAGGAGCAATTTTATATGACAAAAAAAGCCCGTATCGAATTATTAGGACGGCAAGTTGAGCGCATGAAAAAGGAACTTGAAAATAGAGACTTTTCAGATGTCCCGTCGGACAAATTGTTAGATACGTTAAATAAAACGCTAATCCAGTTAAAGAATGATGAAATAGAAATCACTTTCAGAGGGGAGGGCGATACGTTGGAGGATTTAGTAAGCACTATGAATACAGTTACATGGAAACCATAACAAATCCAAAATCAGCCCAAAATAGATATAAGGGTGATATTTCATAGAACAGTTCGAACGAGACGTACAGGAGTGTGGGAGGTCGGGGGTTAGTCACCCCCTCCTACTCAATTTCATTATGGTGTACGTTATAGTAATGTGAATGGGATGATTTTCTTTACATGTTTTCCAACAAAATATATTAAGAAAGCTTTCAGTCTATAGGAACCCATCATTTATAGCGATGTGAAACATATCTTGTGGTACAGTATTCAAGGTCAAAGATGACTTCACCGCTGCACGTTTCTGTTACTGATTCATTTTTAAAACATGCAATATCAAGTGATCTTAAACATTCGACAAAGATTGGGACGGATGCTCCAGGACTGACTGTAGCGACTATTGCTGAACCTGCAATATCAGTGACGCGGACTTCCATGGAACAGCCGCTAGCCGAATTGCCTGTGTTCTTTATCACAATCAACCCGCTAAAATCAAGGTTCGAACGGCTGGTAAAATGGTTGTAATAATTACAATCGCAGGGTTGTGAGATAGGGCCGCAATGTTTAAAGCATCTTAGTTCTTCTTCCTTTCTGCAGAAATCAAATCCTTTGATTTCTTCTGGGCAGAGTTTATGATCATCATTACAATTGTCTTTGGGAATATCATCAGATTCACCTAGCATCATTTCGAAAATATTGGAATCACCATTAAATTCTTCACAACCATCCCATTTGCACTTGTGTTTTTCACAATCAACGCATTTGCACTTGTCTTTCCCGCAATCCTCGCATTTGCACTTGTGTTTTTCACAATCAACGCATTTGCACTTGTCTTTCCCGCAATCCTCGCATTTGCACTTGTGTTTTTCACAATCAACGCATTTGCACTTGTCTTTCCAGCAATCCTCGCATTTGCACTTGTTTTTCCCGCAATCCTCGCATTTGCACTTGTTTTTCCCGCAATCCTCGCATTTGCACTTGTGTTTTTCACAGTCAACGCATTTACACTTGTGTTTTTCACAGTCATCGCATTTGCACTTGTCTTTTTCACAGTCATCCGATCTGCAATGATGCTTTCCATGATGCTCAAAATAATGTTTTCCCTTTTCACTGTGTTTAAGTTTAAACACGGATTTTGACTTTCCAGTACATATACTTTCGTTAATGTATATTTTTGGGCCCCCAACGCTTCTATGACATTGATTGCATCGTTGGAAGCCCCTACACCCACAGGATCTATTTATAAAAAACATACAAAAGCTTCCTCCCCATATTCTTGAAAGATACTATCAATATATGTATATTGGGTTTCTTGGCATGGGCTGATTAACCAATATAAACACCCATTTTTGGGTGTTTATATTGGTTAATTCACCTACAATACAAATTTAGTTCAAAATTAGCTATGCTTTTTTTCAGAAATTCCTCATAAATAATAAACAGGGATTCTTCTTTAAAAATATTAAAGAAAAATACATTGGAGGGGATTAACTAAATTCTTGTGGGATCATTTCTTAGTTAATTATGAACATTAAGAGGGATTCTTCACACTGATGAATTATTTTGTCAAAGTTCATTACTTATAGACAAAGTCTTGTCGCACAGTATTCAAGGTCAAAGATGACTTCGCCACTGCAAGTTGCTGGTACAGGAAGCTCTGGTTCATTTGGAAGACAAGCAATATCAAGCGAAGTTAACCCTTCAACAAAGATTGGAACTGATGCTCCAGCGCTAACTGTTGCAACAATTGCAGTGCCTGCTCTATCTGTAACACGGATCTGCATAGAACAGCCGCTAGTTGGATTCCCTGTATTTTTAATCACAACTAACCCGCTAAATTCAAAATTAGTCCTGCTGGTAAAATAGTTATAGAATAATGCATCACATGGCTGGGAAATTGGCTCGCAATGTTTAAAGCACCTTAATTCATTTCTTTGTTTGCACAAATTGAATCCTTTTACACGGTCTGGGCAAGGCTCTTTCTCTTCGTACCAATTTTTTTTAGGCATTTCACATTTTTCATATCCATGATGATCATATCCATGATGATTCATCTTCGGATGATTTCCCATTCTTCTTTTGCAAGTGCACTCTTCCTGTTCTTTACAGCCGCAATGTTTACCTTCTGAATGATATATCATCAAATTACTTCCTCCTTGAGATTAAGTTTCTAAATTCAATAATAATATATGCTTCTAGGTTTTTTGCGTATAGGTTAATCAACTAATACAAACATCCATTTTTGGAGGGAAAGAAAAAGGCTGATTAGGTGTTAGTAGTAATATTCGTGCCTTAAAATCTTCTGATAGATAATTGATTTTTAATGCAGCATGTTAGTGCATAAATTCTAGGCACTATCTATTGTGCCCAATGTTTGACTAACAACGGTAAATCCACTTATGGCACATAGTGAGAAGACACAAATCGAGTCTAGATCAGTAATATCGTTTACAAAGTAAGCAAGGCAGTCTTTTACCGTAAGCACATAAAGAGGAAGTGCTGTGGTCTGCCCCTTGAGATAAACATCAAGGAGAAGTCCGAAGTTGGCTGTACACCTTAACTCTTCTCCAATACCTGAAGCACAGCAAGGACAATTACATGGTTTCTTCCTTTTTTGGTAGGAACAATCTTCAGTGTCTTCATAAGCCTGTTGGAGGAGAAATTCATAAACATTGGAAATTTCAGGAGTAGCATCTGTATCTGTCGCGCATATACCTGCAACATCACATAATTGTACGGCTGTATTCGGAACAATCGTAATCTGGTCAGCAGGTCTAAACCTAAGGACTGAACAATCCACTATATCTGAAATGACTTGTCCTTCAGATGGATTCGGCAATCCGTTCACTGTGCTGAAATATATGTCGATTGCTCGATTTGCTGGATTTGTTAAAGTAGTTTGGAAATTTTGTACTTTTCTTAATAGGTCTGCAAGATTTTGGACACAGCAATCACAATCTTTTGGACATTTATTTTCCTTACATTTGCAATTTTCCATGTCGTCCCCCCTTTGATTGTGATCCTTTTTCTTCTTATTTTTCTCAAAGAAGTCATCTGGAAAAATTATAGTAGGCTTACAGTCTCCACACTGAACATTCACATTGACTCCATCCACGTCCACCGGGGTTGAAATGGTCTGGTTATTTTCCATAGTTTGATCGCCATGTCTTTGGGCTTGTAACTGAGGTCCTTGAGTTTGGTCCTGGTCTTCGGTTTGGTCCTGGATTTGCGTTTGCTCTTGTATCTCATTTTGGCTTTGTGTTTGAGGCCCTTGAGTTTGATTTCCTTGGGTTTGGTCGCCTTGTTGTTGTTCTTGCGTTTGAGGCCCTTGACTTTGCCCTTCTTGGATTTGTTCTTGATTCTGAGGCCCTTGTGCCTGTTCAAGCCCACCCTGTTGTTGTAGTTGTTGCTGTTCTTGTTCCCCAATGGATTGGCATTGTGGATTATGCTCAGAGAATGTTTGGTCACAATGTTCGGTTACTTCTTGGTTAACTGTGTCCGAATGGTAGGAGTCTTTACATGTGCAAAACCTTTGTTGTTTAAAGCACCCCTTACATAATCCATAGCTATCGCTATTGGTAAAACTCATAAGTAACACCACCTTTCAGTAGTATCATATGGTAATAGGAAATGATATGAATGGACAAATAGTCCACATTCAAAAAAAGGGCGAATATTTTGATAGTCAGCTTTATTAAATAATTATTCTTTTCGCAATAGGGGGAAACTTATAAATGATTTGTCATATAAATGAGTTGGTTTTGTTACTTTCTGTTCTCCTTGTGGGAAAAATGCACAAGGTAAGGAAGCAGTTAGAAGGTATTCAAACTCTGAGCCAGTAACTATAGGATGTAGCTAGGGCTGTGGCTATATGAAGACAGTCGAAGACCAGTTTTTGAGGACGTTTCACTTAATATGCAGGTACACGTAAATTCTAAGGCAATACCTTTGATTTTGCTTTGGGTTAGGCTGGGACGGTGTCATCTAGGACGAACGGAAAAGTACAAAAAATAGAAATTTTATGATAAAGAGAAGCTCAGTCCTTTATTGGATATGGACTTCATTATTGTGAATTATAATACTTAAAGAAAACCAGCTATTAGTTTATGAATTTTTTAAAATAAAAACATTCATTACTAAATATGTTCATACCAAATAACCTTTCTCTATCTTGTAAATATGGAAAATATCGAGAAATTATAAAATTGATTATTGTGGAAAAGGCCAATGAATGTGGCATTTTCCCTGATCAGATAGCTGTAAAGTCTAGTGATATTTGATGGTATTGAAGGAATCGACTTACTTTCTAGGGGGTGTTCAATTCGATTATTTTATAACAAAACAGGCTCTCCAAGAGGGGGGGATTGCCCGTTTGCCTACGTTCTTACTGTGCTCACGAACTCATCCGCAAGAACTGCGATGACGCAACTTATCGGTAGTCACCGAAAGGGGGATGCTGCTTACTTTAAACTAGAAGAGCGACCTTTATCGGAAGTGTTTAAAGATATACTTGAGGGAGCTACGTGCCTTTTACATTACTTAGGTGTTAATCTTCTGTTCGTCAAAGTCTCTTCGGAACAATAGAATGTTCAACGTCAGCTTTCTAATATTTAATTCATTGGATAGTGGAAGGGCTTTTTCTGTCCTCGAGCTTGTCCTCGACTTGATAATGTCCCATTTAAAATTATTGTTTTGGATCCTTGCAAAATATTGATATATAGTCTTTTTTTATCCTATTTTTTTAATATTTTATTTAAACATGAATGGGCGGCATGATGTAATAATATGCGTAAATGGATGCCCCATTTTATTTGAGGCACCCTGTTTCTTTGACCACAATCTGACCACTAAACATATAGAATTGTATATTATTCTGTTTTCCTTTTAGAGAATAAAAGTGGACAAACCTTGATGTGACAGGAACTGTTTGGTTTTGTGTTTCTTTATATTATCTGCACATATGAAAGAACGTAAAAAATACGGTCTTAAAGGCGCTCGTCGTGCACCTCAGTTCTCAAAACGTTAATTTGTGGCGTTTCAAAGGCTCTTTCCATATTTATGGAGAGGGTCTTTTTTTATGTAATAAAGTTTCTTTTGTTCCCATTTTAGGCATTATCATTTATGGTTCAAGATACTTTTGGAACTTGCCGCAATATGTTGATGTAACAAAATGAAACCATTTATATGGTACGACGTATAAAAAGAAATGGAATTTAGGTTGTAAGTACCTATGTGTAAAGAAGATAACCATTATCGTTAAAGTGGAGGGATAACATGAGGAAATTTGTTGGGATAGTCATTATAGCTTTTAGTTTATTATTGGGTCTTTTCTGTGCAATCGCTTTTCCTCAGGATATTATCTTTGCTAATATCGTGTTGTGAATTATTAGTGTTCCTCTATATATTTGCGGTCAAATGATCAGAACTTCGAAGGCTAAATTTAAACAGCAAGGAAAGCGCTGGATAGCCAACTATCTCTTCTTCTTCTTTATCATCCCTGTACTAATTTATTTGAATATATTCTATGATGATTTAAAAGAAACGACATTTATAGATGAAAAATTTGTCCTTTATGAACCTTCGTCTGGGAAGTTAGGAGAATTTTCTCTCGGGGGCTTTGTTGTTATTTTGATTTTTCTATTTGGTGCTCGATTTCTTTATCCGGATTTAAAGCGAAAAGGGCTATTAAATTCCATTATTATCGGAACGATTATTTTCTTGATTGGTTTCCATTATTTTATGTTCTCTGATTATAGAGGTGTACATGAAGAAAAGGGATTGGTATCAAGTAACTGGAAGGGTGAAAGGCAGATCATTCCTTATGATGAAATAGAAAGCGTATATTTGGAACCTTATGTTCATTATGCAAGCTTATCTAATACATCCGACGAGATGAGGTTTGTTTGGGAAGTGACGTTTTATCCGAGTCACCAAAAAGAAGTAGTGTATCGTTTTTCGATGTTGAC
Source organism: Niallia sp. Sow4_A1 (assembly GCF_052116745.1). Taxonomy (NCBI): domain Bacteria; kingdom Bacillati; phylum Bacillota; class Bacilli; order Caryophanales; family Bacillaceae; genus Niallia; species Niallia sp. Sow4_A1. Next base: position 65,882 of record NZ_JBQKKM010000021.1, read on the forward strand.
GAAGACTGGTTTAGAAGAGACGATTGCGATTAAGAAACTAGCACTGGAACATGATGTACCATTTAATGTGGGAGAAATGAATCAAGAAACATTGGAGTTGTTTAACTTTGATTTAGAATATGAAGGATTAGAAAAAGAACGTTATTACGAGCTTTTTCAATTAAGGTATGATAAATAGAGAGACGAAGTTCCTGAATATATTTGTCTTAGAGGTTATTTTAGTTTTTTGATTGGAATAAGCAAGGTAGGAATAATTTATAAAAAGAAAGATACAGATGTAGTATAAAATTAAATGGAGAAGTGGACTAGAATGATTAGTCCGCTTTTTTTAATGCAAAACGGAGCAAAATAAAAAAGTGTTGAAAAACATATTAAAAATCAATGTAATTAGAGCTAGTTCTCATTCTTTATACTTTCTTTATACTTTTCTAGGCAAATTATTTATATCTATCCCTTATTCTATATCAATCAACATTGAAAGGAAGAATGGTTATGACAGAAACAATTCTTAAAGCAATGAATGTTTCAAAAATATATGGAAAACACAAAGCGCTTGATAAAGTATCAATCGAAATTAAGCGTGGGATGATATACGGTTTAATTGGGGAAAATGGTGCGGGAAAATCGACATTTATGCGTACTGTTATGGGGTTAATCTCAATTGATGAGGGTGACATTGAGCTATTTGGCGAAAGCAGCACGAAGGGATTGCAACATGCAAGAAGAAAAATGGGTCAATCGATTGAAACACCAGCACTTTATCCTGACTTAACAGCTCGAGAAAATCTGAGAGTACAAGCAGCAAACGGTGGGGTAAGTGAACGCGAAATTGATCATTTACTTCGTTTGATGAGTCTTGAAGATACAGGGAAGAAGAAGGTTAAGAATTTCTCATTAGGGATGCGCCAGCGTTTAGCGATTGCATCGACTCTGATTACAAATCCTGAGTTCTTAATTTTAGACGAGCCGACAAACGGTCTTGATCCATCAGGGATTGTGGAGATGCGCGAAATCATACAACGTTTGGTGAAGGATCGAGGGATAACAGTCTTACTTTCTTCCCATTTGCTTGATGAACTATCACAGATTGCTACCCATTATGGGATTTTGCATAAGGGGAAACTCATTAGTGAGCTTTCAAGAGAGCAATTAGCTTCTGAAACTCGTCAATATATTGAATTAGAAACAACCGAGGTTCATAAAGCAGTTGTTGTGCTAGATGAAATGGGGATAAAGGAATATGAGGTTGTAAATGGAACGGAGATTAATATTTATGAACGTTTAGAGGAAGTAGCTTCTATTAACCGTTCGCTTGTATTAGCTAATGTGAATGTTTCGAGAATAGGGACAACAAGACAAAAGCTCGAAGAATATTTTTTACAATTAACAGGAGGAACTATCCATGCTTAATCTCTTAACAGCTGAAAAAATAAAGTTAGTTCGAAGTAAAAAATTATGGATTGTTCTAGGCATTTTATCTTTACTTCCTATTTTGCAAGTAGTGAATAGTAATATTTCCGTGAATTATGGAGCAGAGCTAAATCAAACTAAAGATACAGTGATCAATGGGGCGACAGGAATTTTAATGATGGAGAAAAACGGATTAACCGTTTTACTCGTTATGAGTGCTTTTATTTGTTTTTTTATTGGGGAAGAATTTCAAAAAGGGACGATTCGAAATACATTGTCCTTAGGGCGAAGTCGGACCTATTATTATATGACAAAATTGGCGGTTGCTGCACTGCTTACCCTTGTTGGTGTCATTTTAATGACTGTATTTGGTATAATGGGCTTTTCTGCTGTGTTTGGTTTTGGAGAGGTGGCAGAAATTAGCAATTACCTTTGGTTTGCTATAAAAGCTTTCCTTACACTTTATTTTCTAATTTTGGCAAACGTATCTATCTATGTCATGATTAGTTTTTTAACAAAAAACAGTGCAGTTTCTCTAATTTGGAGTTTCCTTTATACGATAGCAACAGGTTTTGGAGCTGGGATTTTTCAGCAAACCAAGCATTTTAAGCAATTAACATTCTGGTTTACAGAATCCTTCTTGTTTTACTCCGATTTCGCAAAACCAGTAGATATTGCAAAATACCCAGAGATGATATTAGTTAGTATCATCACGATCGTGTTAACCTCCATAATAGGTATCCTTCTGTTTAATCGAACAGACATAAAGTAGGTAGGTAGAGATGGTAACGATATTAATCATGGAAGACGATATGGCCATTCATTCACTTATAAAAGAGGCGTTGGAATTGAATGGTTTTAAAACACTCAGTGCATATTCAGGGACTGAAGGGAAATTACTATTCGAACAAGCGCAAATGGATTTAATCTTATTAGATTTAATGCTTCCAGGAATGAATGGAGAAGAATTCCTTCAACAAATTCGGCATAATACAAACATTCCTGTAATAGTGATTTCAGCTAAAAATGATCAAGATACGAAGCTGGAGCTTTTGACAAGTGGAGCGGATGATTATATGACAAAACCATTTGATGTGAAGGAGCTACTTGCAAGGATTCACATTCAGTTACGTCATGCAATCAAGGATTCTTGGGATAATAAGAAAGAAATTCAATACAAGAACATCAGCATTGATTTGGAAACACGTGAAGTAACACTAAATGATCAAGTTATTCACCTTACTGGACGTGAATATGCAATACTTTTACTTTTTTTAGAAAATCCTCAAAAGGTATTTAGCCGTGCCAATATTTATGAAAGTGTTTGGAATGAACCATACTTTGATAGTGATAAAACGATTAATATGCATATCAGTAATTTACGAAATAAGCTCAACTTAAGAGATACACATTATATTAAAACAATATGGGGCATAGGCTTCAAATTTGACTAACAAAGGAGGTGTGAATGTTATGTGGGGCTGGGTATTTTTCTTCCTAACATTGGCGCTTCTTTTTTATCTTTACTTTTTAAAAAGAGAACTGCGAAAGTTGAAACAGGACGTCCATAATCTTCCCGCTCGTGCTAGTTTTGGAAGTAGACTCTCTCTCGATTTCCGGGAAAAAACTTTGTTAGAGTTAGTAGATGAATTGAATCGAATGATTAATGTGTTTGAAGATAAGAATCGTCTAGCGAAACAAATGGAAGAAAATGTGAAATTATCAATAGCAGGACTCTCTCACGACTTACGGACACCGCTCACATCCATAAATGGTTATGTGCAACTTTTACATGCGACGAATGATGAGATGCGGAGGAAACACTATGTAGCGATTATCGAGCAGTCTGTAAAACGACTGATTGAAATGACGGAACAATTTTATGACCTAGCCCGTATTGAAACAAATCAAAAAGAAATAGTACTAACATCCATTTCTCTATCTCATTTAGTGGAAGAAATCTTTTTATCCTTTTATGAGCAATTGGAGGAGAAGAAAATTGAACTCCAATTTCCTGATGAAATAAAGGACAGAAAAATTATTACGGACAAGTTAATCGCGACACGTGTCCTTCATAATATCGTTCAAAATATACTTCGCTATGCCAAGAGTACAGCGGTTATTAGCTATAGCATGGAAAAAGATTTTCTGGTTTTACGCATCAAAAACGATATTAAACGAGATAGTAAAGTTGCAATAGAAAAAGTCTTTATGCGTTTCTATACAGAGGTCAGTAGTAGAACTAACACGGAAGCAAGTGGATTAGGTTTATATTTATCCAAAAAATTAGTTGAAAAGATGAATGGGAAAATGGAAGCGGAGCTACAAGATAATTGGTTTATTCTTAAAATGTATTTTCCTATTAATGGGATTGAAGAATAAAGGCAACAATCGATTTGTATCCTTGCATTGTCATTAGTTTTTATAGGGAAGACTCTCAATTCTTTGGGCGTTTTTTATAAAAATAAAATTCGTCAAGTAAAGAAGCAAAATCGATATTTGATAGTATATGTCAGATGGTGTCACTCAAGAATTTGGTTAATATCTGTAATTCCTCTTCTCATGCCGAGAAACAGGATTATCCCGTTTTAGATGAACTTAGGTAATCAATGTTACATCATTTTCACTATCTCGCCCTTATCCTCATCAATTGACCCTCTCCCCTTGAAACAAAATATGAGCATGTTACGATAAGAAATGTTCCAGAGTGAATGTGGAATGAAAATGAAAAAATAGGAGGATGTGGATGTTAAAAGGAAAGACAGTAGCATTTATAGGGGCAGGCTCGATGGCAGAGGCAATGATCGCTGGAGCTATTCAAGCTGAGAAACTTCCCTCCAACCAAATAATTGTAACCAATAATAGTAATAATAATCGTTTACAAGAATTAGCGAATAAATATGATGTAAGAACTGTTCAAAAAGAACAATTACCATACAGGGAGATTGACTTGTTTATTTTGGCGATGAAGCCGAAAGGAGCGAGAGAAGCATTTCAATCGTTAAAGGATAAGCTAAATCCAAATCAAGTAGTAATTTCTGTATTAGCTGGCATAACAACAACTTTCATGGAAGACCATTTACAGGAAGGGCAGCAAGTGATTCGTGTGATGCCAAATACTTCAAGTATGGTACAGCAATCGGCAACAGCTTTAACAAGTGGGCAACATACCAAACCAGAAAACATCGAAGCGGTAAAAGAGTTGCTGCAATGTTTAGGAAAAGTTTTTGTGATAGAAGAAGAGCAGATGGACCTCTTTACTGGAATTGCAGGAAGTGGACCAGCATACTTTTATTACTTGATGGAACATATGGAGTCTGTTGGTTTGCAATATGGGATGCCAAAAGAACTAATTAGAGAAATCGTGTCACAAACCGTTTATGGAGCAGCGAAAATGGTAATGGAAAAAGGAACATCACCTACTATCCTAAGAGAAAATGTAACTTCACCAAATGGAACAACCGCCTCTGGCTTGAAAGCTTTAGCTGATTATAAAGGCGGAGAGGCCATATCCCAAGCAATCAAACATGCAGCAAGTCGATCCCAAGAGATAAGCGTGGAGCTTGGTGGTGCAAAAATTAATTCTTAATGGAAAAATAGGAGGAAAAGAATGTTAACAGAGGATTGGCAAGAGCAAGATAAACAGATAAAAAGAGTTGTAATTAAGATCGGAAGCAGTTCCCTAACTAGCATGCATGGAGAAATAAGCCGCAAAAAACTCGAGAAATTAGTAGAGCAAATTGTGGAGCTGAAGGATGCTGGTTATGAAGTGGCTGTGGTTTCCTCAGGTGCGGTAGCTGCTGGGTATCGAAAGCTTGGGTGTATAAAGCGTCCGACCTCGCTTCCAGAAAAACAGGCGGCGGCTTCTATCGGTCAAGGACTATTAATGGAATCTTACTCAGAACTCTTTTTATCTCATGGATACGTTGCTTCCCAAATATTAATCACACGAGGTGATTTTACGGATGAGAAGCGATATACCAATATGAAAAATACGTTAAATGTATTGTTGAATAGAGGAATTATTCCAATCATTAATGAAAATGATACGGTTACAATTGATCGCTTGAAATTTGGGGACAATGATACACTTTCGGCTAAAGTAGCAGCTCTCATTCATGGGGACCAGCTCATTATCTTATCAGATGTAGATGGATTGTATACCGATAATCCGCATAGGAATCCACAAGCAAAGATGTTAGAAGAGGTTCAAACCATTACTTCTAAAATAGAGTCTTCAGCAGGCGGAGCAGATAGTGAAGTAGGAACAGGTGGAATGAAATCTAAAATTGCTGCAATGAAAATCGCATTAGCTTCTGGTATAGACGCTTTTTTAGGAAGAGCAGGAAAGCCTAATATTTTAATGGATGCGGTGAATGGTACAGCAAAAGGAACTTATTTTAGACAGAAGCAAAATGCCTATAACTTATGTGACGAACAACAGTGGATTGCTTTTCATTCTGGACCTGAAGGAAAAATTGTAGTAAGTACTACAGGGAAAGAAGAGATGATTGAGAAACATAAGGATTTACTTGCTGAGAATATAGTGAAGGTGGATGGACGTTTTGAACAAGGAGCCGTTGTGAGAATCGTAGATGAACATCAAGAGGAAATTGGATTAGGTAGAGTGAACTTTTCTTATTTAGAGCTAAAAGAAAAGGTAGAAAAGGAAAATATTGCAATTGAGCAATCAACCTTTGTTTATTCTCGTAACTATATAGCATCAGAAGTTGTATAAAAAGAGGAGGCAGATGAGTGACATCCATAGTGGAAGATTATCAAATCGTTGAAATGCAAGCAATCGCTGCGAAAAAGGCTGCGAAAAAAATAAGTATTCTAAACACAAATGAAAAAAATGAAGCACTAAATGTTGTTGCTGACGAATTAGTAAAGCAGCTAGCCTTTATTTTAGAAGCCAATGAAAAAGATTTACAAAATGGCAAAGCGAGTGGTTTTGAGAAGGCCTTTATGGATCGCTTGGCTCTGAATGAAAGTAGAATTAAGGATTTTGCCGAAGGGCTTCGTGTAGTGGCAGAATTACCAGATCCGGTAGGGGATGTTTTATCAAACTGGACGTTAGAAAATGGCCTAAGAGTTGAGACAATACGTGTTCCTCTTGGGGTTATAGGAATGATCTATGAAGCTCGTCCCAATGTTACAGTCGATGCGACGGGATTAGCGCTTAAGTCAGGAAATGCCATCATTTTAAAGGGAGGATCTTCCGCTATTCATTCTAATATGGCAATTGTTGAGGTTATGCATAAGGCCTTGGAGAAAACGGCTATTCCAAAAGAAGCAGTGCAATTTATTTCTTCAACAGATCGAAATGCTACAAAACAACTATTTACGATGAAAGAGCATATAGATGTACTTATTCCAAGGGGAGGCGGATCCCTTATTCAAACCGTAGTGGAAAATGCAACTGTTCCTGTACTAGAAACAGGTGTAGGAAATTGCCATCTTTATGTAGACAAAGAAGCCGATTTGAAAAAAGCACTCGACATTATCGTCAATGCGAAAACGGATCGACCTGCTGTATGTAATGCTGCTGAAACATTGATTATCCATCAAGAATTTCTAGCTAAATATAAATTGGATCTAGCTCAAACACTTGCAGCGAATGGTATTCTCATTCATGGGGATGAAATGGCTTGTAAGGAATTACCAGGCGTTGTTCCGGCTACAGAAAAGGATTGGGCTGAAGAGTATTTAAGCTTAGAGATTGCCGTAAAAATAGTGAATAGTCTAGATGAGGCAATAGAGCATATTGATAGGTATGGAACGAAGCATTCTGAAGCGATTATTACAGAGAATCAACATACGGCAAGGAAATTTATGCAGTTAACAGATGCGGCGGCCCTTTATCATAATGCATCCACCAGATTTACTGATGGAGGAGCGTTAGGATTTGGTGCAGAGATTGGAATTTCTACACAGAAACTTCATGCACGTGGACCGATGGGGCTACCTGCACTAACAACGGTAAAATATATGATGAGTGGAAATGGGCAAATAAGATAGGTAAATCTAGAAAGGGAGAGTTTTTTTGTCTATAATGTTTAGGGTTTTAATGATTATAAGGTGATTTATGCTTATATCAAAACCACATTAAGTAAAAGGCAAGCTCTAAGTGATATAGAACTAAAGCCTATTTTATATAAAGAAAACATAAACAAGGGATAGAACGTTTTCTTTGTATTTACTGGATGAAAAATGGTAAGAAAACACTCAAATAGCAACTATTCTTTCAATTGGATAGCAAAAGGCTTGTTGGGCTAGTATGGTCCCTTCCTGTTGGTTGAAAAATAACACCAAGAGGTGAAGTCAATTGGCAGTCATTACAAGCTTTGATATAAAAAAACGAGAAAAACAAATAAAATACGAAAGAGCCGTTCTTAAGGAAATATCTATTAAAGAGTTAAAAGAAAAGGTAGCTCGCTATTTTGGTTCGTCAAACTTGACTTCAAGTGTTTTAATGAATGAGGGAATAGAAGAGGCTTGTTATGATGTTGCGATAGAAGCCTTTCTGCTAGGAGCAAATTACAGTAAATTTAGTGAATATGGTGAAGATATTCAAGCTATAAAAAATAGATGCAAGGAAGAGGATAATCATTTAAAGCAAACACTTTACCACTTTCTACTTTATTGGGGAAGTGAGGAAAGCAATAAAAATGAATCACTTTACTACTTATGTGAACAATTCGTGGATGAATGGTGGTTAGAAGGAGTTCAGAAAGCAAATAAAAGAAGAAAGCTTAGGCTTCATTAAAGGTGGCAGTACTGCCACCTTTTATCTTATGGTGGATATTATTTTAAAAGTATTTTCAGATACTCTACAAAAAGCGTGGCTTGTTCTTTAAGATTTACATCTTTAGGTGGGAGTATAGCATAATCAAGTGCAAGTCCATCAGTAAAAGTAATAATGGATTGCGCGATAGTTTTACTATTAAAGTTTTGATTAAATTCTCCCTTTTTCTGTCCTGCTTTAATAATTTCTTCATAAAGCTTCAAGGCAAGCTCATATCTTTTTTTGGCGTATTCTCTTCTCCTAATATCATTCCTTCCTGTAACAAAAAACTCTAAAATACTCGGTGCTAAAGGATCGATTTCATTTTCTGATGCAGGACTTTCATCGATAATATAGGATAAAAGTAACTGCCAATAAGATTCTATTTCTGTGTGTAGTAGTTCTTCCAAATTTATTACTTCGGAAGATAGGTTTTCTGCTAAAATGGCTTCGAATAAGTCTTCTTTATTGGAGAAATATTGGTATAAACCACCTCTGCTAACACCGGCTTCCTCCATTACGTGTCTCATTGTCGTTTTTTCATATCCATGTTCAATAAAGACATTCTTAGCTGCTTTAAGGATATTAGCTCGTCGCTGTTCCAGATGCTTTTGACTGACTTTTGGAGTCAATTTTCTCCCCCCGATCTAATCTATTTCTAGTTACCCATCCAATAATAGCTGCCAAAATTAACAAGCATGCACTTACCAGAAATGTTATATAGACTCCTAAAATAGTGGATAGCCATCCTCCAAGCAATGGGCCGATAATAGTGGCAGTAGTCGTAACGCTATTAATGACACCAAAGACTCTTCCGGTAAGTTGCACAGGTGTAATGGCTTGAATGTATGCTTGGTAGGGAACTAAAACATACGTCGCAGTGAATCCACCAAGAAATCCGAATGCTGAACCCCATAGATTAGGATGACTAACGTTGAAATAAGTGAATAAAGACATCATACCAAAACTAATCCCAATTCCACAAACACCAAAAAGCATAGATATAAAAGGTTGATAATCTGTTTTTTTAGCAAGAATATAGCCAGATAAAAACATCCCTGTTCCAGACGCTGTTACAATATAGCCAAATAAATTACTGGAGGCTAGTTCAAGCTCTCTTATTAGAATGATGAGTTGTGAATCTGCCAGTTGTAAGATAAGGAGGCTCAGACCCAAAAAGATCATTCCTGTTAACATGAAAAGATTGGATGTAATGAATTTTATCCCTATCGCTAAATCTTTCCTAAAAGAAGGTTTAATCCCCTTTTTAATTTCAGTAGAGACAGTAGTTACTCGAGACTTTTCCTTTGGAAGGAATAGGAGTAACAATGCGGAGAAAAGAAAGGAGAAAGAATCGAGATAGAAAATGGTTTTTACCTCTAAGAATGAAACTAACATCCCACTTAATAATGGTCCTAATATTTTGGTGCCAGAATCAATCATTGTGGTAATGGAAATAGCACTTTTTATATGGTGATTGTCTACTAATTCTTTTAGTTTCCCGTTTTTTGAAGGGATAAAGATAGTGGATATGGTTCCAATTGCCAATAAGCAGATATAGACGGTGAGGATACTATCTGCGGTGGCCAATAATAAAATCAGTCCTGCTCGAATAAGGTCAGATAAAATCATTAATAGCTTGCGATTAAAACGATCAGCAAAAGCACCAGCTATAGGTCCAAGAAAGACCATGGGTAAGGCAAGACATAACATAATAAGAGATACTTCGATTGGAGTGGCATTCCATTTTAGTCCAACCATTGTCATAATAGCTATAATACTTAACCAATCACCTAAACCTGAAATAATCTGAGCTGCTATAAGGCTTTTAAATCCGTTCGTTTTTAATAATCCAGAAAGCATAAAAATTCCTCCTTTTTAAAGTGACATTGATGTCGTTTATATATGTATTATAACGACACCTATGTCGTTTAATCAATACCTATAATGAAAAATAGGTATTTTTTTGTAGATAATATGGTCGAAGTAATCTAGGAAGCAAGAGGACTTGCTGTTCTAAAATTTCTTGTTCCCCCATATAGTAAGAATAAGGACGGGCATAGGGGGAATGAGGGAGACTGTGAGTAAAAAGTGGAAGATAAGCATATATATCATGGGGTTAGCACTTCTTTTCTTTATATTACAATTCGATTTCTCAAATGATGATTCATGGGATGCCTGGAATTTACCATTGACCGGAAAAGTGATTGTTATCGATCCGGGACATGGAGGGCCAGATGGTGGTGCGGGAGATGACGAAGTATTGGAAAAGGATATCGCATTAAAGGTCTCTTTAAAGCTTCGTGATTATTTACAGGAGCAAGGTGCCTTAGTAATTATGACGAGAGAAGAAGATAAGGATTTAGCGAGTGAAAGTACAAAAGGATATCGTAATAGAAAAGTGGAGGATTTAAAGGAGAGAATCAATATCATCAATAAATCGGATGCAGATTTATTTTTGAGTGTTCATTTAAATGCAATACCCTCATCAAAATGGAGTGGAGCACAAACTTTTTATTCAGCTCAATTGGAAGGGAATGCTAGAGCGGCTAAATTCATTCAAGATGAGTTAATTGATAATTTAGAGAATACAACTCGAAAGGCTAAACCGCTAGAGAGTGTATACATACTAAAATATGCAGAGAAACAAGGAGTACTAGTAGAGGTAGGTTTCTTATCAAATCCACAAGAAAAGGCGAATCTTATGCAGGAAGATTATCAAGAAAAAATCGCAGCGTCCATCTATAAAGGAGTAAATCGTTATTTTACGAATGAAGAGGAATTGGAAGTAGAAGAATAGAGACTAATTACGTCTCTATTCTTATTTATGCCTATTAATTCATATTCCCGGGAAATAAATCTCTTTTTCCCGCTCTTAACGACTAGTACGGTGCTCACCACTTACTGTGATAAATGAGTAATGTAGGTGGGAAGTCGACTTAACGGAAAGTTTAAATGGTTCGTATTATTTTATTGAGCGTTAGAATTTTCAGAATGTAAACGATATCTGAATTTATGCTATACTGTTAGTAAAACAGGAGAGGGGATTGTGTCATGATAACAAAAGAAGAAATCGAGAAGATAGTGGAGAATATGATCGATCCTTTTTTACATAAATCATTGCTAGAATTAGGCGCAGTGAAAGATGTTAAATGGGATGAAGAAAAAGAACATGCAAGTTTAAAGGTCGCCGTTGCAAAGCTTGGTTCTGCTTATCAAATAGAGTTGCAAAATGAAATCGTTAGTGCGCTTAAGGAAAAGGGGATAAAAAGTGTAGGATTACGATTTGCGGAACTATCAAGCGCACTCGTTGCGGAAGTATGGAAGGAATCAGAAGCTACGGAGAAAAAGCCTACTTATATTGCTGTTGCCAGTGGCAAAGGGGGGGTAGGGAAATCTACCGTTTCTGTCAATTTAGCGGTTTCATTAGCTAGATTAGGGAAAAAAGTTGGATTGTTGGATGCGGATATATATGGTTTCAGTGTTCCAGATATGATGGGTATCACCAAAAGACCTGAAGTAATAAAGGAACGAATCATTCCAGTCGAGCGATTTGGGGTAAAAGTTATTTCTATGGGATTCTTTGTAGAGGATAATACACCAATTATATGGAGAGGTCCTATGCTTGGCAAAATGCTAACAAGCTTCTTAGAAGAAGTAGAGTGGGGAGAACTAGATTATCTATTATTAGATTTACCACCTGGAACAGGCGATGTTGCGCTAGATGTTCACACCATGCTTCCTACAAGTAAAGAAATAATCGTTACTACTCCCCATCCAACTGCAGCTTTTGTCGCAGCTCGTGCAGGTGCTATGGCCATGAAAACAAATCATGAAATCCTCGGAGTTATTGAAAATATGTCGTATTTTGAAAGTAGCCTAACAGGGGAAAAAGAGTATGTATTTGGCAAAGGTGGAGGTAAGAAATTAGCTAATGATTTGGAAGTTCCAATTTTAGGAGAGCTGCCATTAGGACAGCCCGATTGGAATGAAGAGGATTTTGCTCCATCTGTCTATCAAGAAAAACATCCTATTGGCGGAAAATATCAAGAAATCGCTGAACGAATAATAGGAGTGCTAGAGAAATCAGGGAATAAAGTTGAAAGCTGATTACAAAAAAGATTGAAAAAGGTACCTTCAAAAGGAACGTATATTCCTCGATGAAGGTACCTTATTTTAAATTTTATGTTTTTCGGAAATGAAGGAGGAAGAGGCTTCTTTGGCTGCTTTATCAAGCATTTCTTTAAACTTAGACTTAAATTCAGGTGTTTCCATTGTTTCTTGTAGTATTTGTTTGATATGCTCTCTGTATTCTGTACTTTTCAAAATGTTTTTCATTTCTGTTTCTAAGGAAGGGTCTTGTAATAACTCGACCATCATTTTCCGATATTCAGAATCCTTCATTAGATTTTTTATCAATTTTTCGTTTTCCGTCTTCATACTTTTTGCCATTGTTTCAGCAAACTCAGGATCTTGGAACTCTTTCTTCCAGAAGTCAGCCGCTTTTTCGGAAACCAGTGTTTTTTCTATCGTGCTTGTTACTGCTTTTTCATTCATTACTAAATTTTGTTTTATCTCTTCGTCATCCATTACTTCTCTTATCGCCTTTTTCCCATCATCCGTTTTCAAAATATCTACAACCATTTTCTTTGTTTGGTCATAGTCCATTTGTTGAGAACTTTCACTATCTGAACATCCACTTAATAAAGAAATGATTAGTAGGAGGGTAATCCCTTTTTTTAGCATGACAATTACCTCTTTCGTTAAAGATATCTATTAAGTAGAATGGATTCTTTTTTATTTTTTATTCCTAATGTAAAGGAAAAGATATTGGTATATGGAAAAAGAAAAAACTGTTTCTGTAAAAAAGTTACCCGAGTTTTTTGAGTAACTATCTAAAGTAAGTTAGTTACTGTAAATCGTTTAACTTTATAGAAACAGCTTAATGCGTTAATGTACTTCTTTTGACTTGGAGTCAGCATTAGAAATCATCTCTGAAACAGTAACAAATTCTAAATTCTTTTTTTGTAATTTCTTTATAATTTCAGGAAGAGCATTTGCGGTTTGCTTCGCTGAATCAGAAGCGTGCAATAATACGATATCTCCTTTTTTAGCAGATCCTGCCTTCTTAATAATTTGTGTTGTTCCAGGATTTGTCCAATCCTTTGAATCAATGCTCCAGTGAACTAAAGTATAATCGTATTGATCTGCAATGGTTAAAGCAGATTGATTAAAATGACCAGTTGGAGCGCGGGAGAGCGCGATATTATCGATCTTTAATTTTTCAAATGCAGTTTTGGCTTTCGATAAATCTTGCCTTATTTTTTCTTCTTTTACCTCTGAATAATCTACATAGTCATAGCCTAAAATTCCAATCTCATGACCTTCTTTTACCATTCTGTTTACTAGTTCAGGGTGTCTTTCTGCCCATGAACCTGCCAGGAAAAACGTTGCGTTAACTTTCTTTTCTTTCAAAATATCAAGAATAGGTTCTGCTTTTTTGTCTCCCCATCCAATGTTAAAGGTTAGGGCGACTCCCTTTTCTCCTTTATATACAGCCTTAGGTCCATCCTTGGAGGAAAACACAGGGATCTGGACAATATTTTCAACATACAAAAACCAGGCTGTAAAGAAGGATACTACAAGAATTAATGCGAATTGCTTTACGGATTTACTGTTCAGCACATAAAAGAAATTCATCTGTTTGTCACCTCGTCCACTTTACTGCTCGTCTCATTCTTATGTAGGAAAAGTAAAATTAATTACAAAAATTTTTATAAAAAAAGGAAAACTAGTACATAATACAGAGACTAAAATGAGGCTATGCATCAGGAGGGACAGTAATGATTGGTTTATTATTAAATAAAAAAGAAGTAAAAGAGATTGAATATCTAATTAAAAGGGAATTAGATGAAATACTACTGGATTTGGGAGATAAAAGAATTGATCTCTCTGTTAAAAAAGCAATGATAGAAAGATATAAGGATTTGTTTTCTTTGTTAAAAAGAGTTGCAGCCCCGAAGGATTGTTTAACTTATATCCTGTCGGAAAATAAGATGTTAGATGAAAAAATATAAAATTATAAAAAACAGTTGACGATTTTTATTTATCTTGGTATATTAGTAAACGTCACTTCGACAGAGTGGAAACAACGAAAAAATAAATTTTAAAAAGTTGTTGACTCCTGAAAGAGAATGTGTTAAATTAGTAAAGTCGCTTATTGAGCGGCTAAGTAAATTGCTCTTTGAAAACTGAACAAACAAACGTCAACAATAATCGTTTTATAACGAATGTTATAGAATGACAATAAGTAATAAAAAGCTAGAGTTTAGCATTTGAGCTAATCAACTCTTTATTGGAGAGTTTGATCCTGGCTCAGGACGAACGCTGGCGGCGTGCCTAATACATGCAAGTCGAGCGGACTTTAAAAGCTTGCTTTTAAAGTTA
>NZ_JBQKKM010000022.1:0-80425 GCF_052116745.1 Niallia sp. Sow4_A1
AAGGAACACCACCAAGTGCTTCAAATGTTTCCGTTAAAAACGAAAACAATGTACTTTGTGATTTAGAGATACTTAGATGGAACGTGCGGAACCTTGAATAAGAAAGAACAAGAACGGCCACATTCACTTCTACCTGTTGACCATCCTTAGTATCAAATAGAATACTTTCTTTCCAATCTAGTTGTGCTTGTTTACCTGGTGCTGTTTCAAAACGAGCTGCCCCTTTGGGGGAGGCAATCTTTTTGTCCTCATCAAAATAAGCTTTAAATTCTGGTATTCTAGCTATATACGCCCTAAATGTAGAAGCCGAACAATCAAGACCATGATTATCTTTTAAATATTGCCAAAGCACCCTCCGATAATAAAACTTCTGTTTCGAATCCTCCGATAAAAGTGCGGCTATAATTTCATAATATTCATCAAGCATAGATGCCTTTTTCCTTGTACGTTTTGGAATAAACCCATTGAGATATTTATCGATTGTTCTACGATCTACCCCTAATTCCCTAGCTAATTCACTTTTATTAATTTTCATCTTTAACTGCTCCATTACTTGTTTGAATTTTCCTAAATCTGAAAGACTCTTAATCTCAAAATCTGTTTCAATATTTAACTTTATGTACATACTAATCACCCAATATTAGTATGTAATTCATAATCAATTTTGTACATCTTTATTCAAGCACGTTTGTACATATTTAAATTATCATTTCTATGCCTTAAAGGGATTAAAAGGTTTTTAAAAAAAGAAAAAAACGAAATTTTGATGAAAGAAAATGTTTAGAAAGCGGATACAAAATTAAAAGTTTTATTTTATAAAAAGGGAGCTAAAAAAACTCCCACAAAAACTTGACTCAATCGATTTTCAATCATAAATGGACAAATGTGTTTTTGTATATTATACTTTGTTTTATTAAAATAAAAATATATTATTATATACAATCCGCCGGTTAATAAAGTAATGAAATAAAGTTATTGAGGTGACAATTAAATATAATAATCAGGAGGAAACAATGACTAATCAACATATACAATTAAATCGAGCTGTTCATAAATCAGCCGTTTGGATGATTATTGTAGGAATAATCTTTATTGCTGCCAATTTAAGAGCTCCGTTAACATCAGTCGGTCCAATAGTAGGATTTATTAGGGATGATCTTCAACTTTCCAATACATTGGCAGGGATGATTACCACATTGCCATTATTATCTTTTGCCCTTTTTTCCCCGTTTGTACCTAAATTGGCTCGTGAATTTGGGGTAGAAGTCATGATTTTGATGTCTATTATCTTTCTTACACTAGGCATTATTTTACGTTCATTATCAGGGGTGGCTGCTTTATATATTGGTACTGCTGTGCTAGGTTTGGCGATCTCGATTTCTAATGTGCTATTACCTAGTCTGATTAAACAAGAATTTCCAACACGAATCGGATTAATGACAGGTGTATATTCTATTTCGATGAACCTGTTAGCTGCTATTGCGTCGGGAATTAGTGTTCCAATTGCCATTGGGCTTGGATTTGGATGGCAAGGTGGATTAGGGATTTGGGGGATGCTTAGCTTCTTATCAATTTTATTCTGGTTGCCTCAAGTAAAACATCTCAAAAAGGAAACCGTCGCTGTTTCAAATAAAGTAGTGGATAGTCAGGTGAATTTGTGGCGTTCTCCACTGGCATGGCAAGTAACCCTGTTTATGGGGTTACAATCGATGGTCTTTTACATACTTATCGCATGGCTGCCTGAGATTTTACAGCAACAAGGAATAAGTTCAGACCAATCTGGTTGGTTGCTTTCTGTTATGCAATTAGCGTTACTTCCCTTTACTTTTATCGTGCCAATTATTGCAGGGCGAATGAAAAGCCAGCAGTCCTTAGTCATTATAACTAGCGCCTTACTTCTTGCAGGAACGCTTGGATTAATGTATGGAAGTGCGAATTTAATTGTATGCTGGATCATCATGATAGGTATTGGGGGAGGATGTGCCTTCAGTTTAGCGATGATGTTTTTTGGCTTGCGAACGGAGAATGGTAGACAGGCTGCAGAACTATCTGGGATGGCTCAATCAGTTGGTTATTTACTCGCTGCTATTGGTCCCACCCTTTTCGGATATTTACATGATGTAACGAATAGCTGGACTATTCCGTTATTCATTTTAGCTGGCGCGTCATTGTTGCTCTTTGTATTTGGATTAGGAGCAGCAAGAGATCGGTATGTAGGCTCCATTAAATAGCTTATCTTTAGCGAAGGTCTCGATGTATTTCTGGTAGACCTTCGTTTTTTTGTGTATTTGTACAAAGGAAGCAGAAAGAAGGATGAATAACTGGAGATTATTGCTAAATCGATATAAAGTTTTGAGGAGCATTTCTGGGGAATAGTTAAAGGACTAAAACAATTGGAGGGAGGATTATTGATGAATAATTATAATGCAGATCCCAACAAGGTAGAAGAAACAGTGAAGGACATGGACAGAAAAGCAATCCATGACAAGCTAGAGAATTTTAATGAGTTTAAATCTTACCTTAGCAGTAAAATAGAAGTAGGAAAAAATCTCGGCATGGATGAAGAACAATTAGCGAAAGGCGCAGAAAAGGTTGCTGGTTATCTTGCTAAAAATGCTGAACCGCAAAATCGGGAGGAAGCACTTCTTCAGGAACTGTGGAAGGTAGGTAACGAAGAGGAACGCCATAAATTAGCACATATGCTTGTGAAATTGGCAAATTAATATTTATTCAGGATTCCATTCCTCGGGAGATAAAAAGAAAACTCGTCTTTGGCGAGTTTTCTTTTTTTGCAAAAAATTAAAATAAAGTGAGACCAAATGATTAAGTCTTTCGTAGAAGAAATAGAGAAGCATCATATATAGGATGAATGATAAACAGTAATAGATTGTAATAACAGGGAGGCAGAAAACATGCATTTAAAAGAATATATAGATTCTACCTTTCCTGGTCTTGTTTTGAAGCCAGGTCTTAATCAGCAATGGAAGAACGGCTTTCATTTTAATTTAGCTAAAGAACTTTATCCATTAAAGGAAAGTACAGAGATTGGGTTGATACGGAAGAGGTAGAAAGACTGTTTAGCTCACAGCCGCATGTAGCTGAGAATCAAGGTGGGAGATAGCTGCCTGTAAAGGTCTGATAAGTGCAATTAACGATTAGGGGGAATTGTATGAGAAAAATCAGTGGGATAGTAATGATTATTATTAGTTTAGTACTAGCTTTTGCTAGTGCTTTGAGTTTTAAAGATGATTTTATCTTTGCCAATATACTATTATGGGTGATTAGTTTTCCGCTCTATATCAGTGGTCAATTAATTAGAACTTCAAAATATGAATTTAAACAGCGAGGCAAGCGTTGGGTATCTATTTATCTATTTTTCTTTCTCATTCTCCCTTTACTAATGTTTTTATTTGAGAGTTATCAGGATTTAAAGGAAACTACCTTTGTAGATGAACAGTTTATCACTTATGAACCTGCATCAGGGGATTTAGGAGTGATAGCGCTTGTTGGCTTTATGATTCTTCTCTCCTTATTTGCCGGACGATTTCTTAATCCGGGTTTAAAACGGAAAGGGTTACTAAATAGCATCATAATAGGGACCATAGTATTCTTAATTGGATTCCATTATTTTATGTTCACTGATTATAGGGGAATACATGAGGAAAAGGGATTGATATCAAGCAATTGGAAAGGGGAGAAAGACATTATAGGTTTTGAGGAGATAGAAAGTGTCTTTGTGGAACCTTATGTTCATTATGCAAATTTGAATATTCCTTCCGATGACACTAAATTTTCTTGGAAAGTAATCTTTCAACCTAATAATCAAAAAGAGAAAGTAATTTATCATTATACTTTAGTGACAAAATCTGGTTTAGAAGAAATGGTTAAAATAAAGACAATATCACAGGAGAATAATATTCCTTTTAATGTAGGTGAAATGGATCAAGAAACGCGGAAGTGGTTTGATCTAGATTTAGAAGTAGAAGAACTAGAGGAAGAACGCTATTATGAGCTTTTTGAAGTGAATAATAGATAGGCCAGCAGCGCTATTTTAAATGTGGATATTTCGAAAAAAGGCAATAATTCTTCTGGAATTATTGCCTTTTTAATAGTAGCTTTTTAACAGTTTTAATCGTTTTCTCTATTTTTCGACAGAAACATTCATAATAGCATTTATTTTTCTCATTTATAATTGACAGAAAAATAAAAACCAAGTATTATAATTGAGAATGATAATCATTAACTATTATAAAGACTAGAAAAAGGAAAGGACATACATATGTTTAAAAAACGCCAAAAGTCATTTATTCAAATTTTCTTATTCTCAGTTGTTGCAATTCTTTTACTAGCAGGTTGTTCAAGTCAGTCATCTCCGAAAACGGATGAAGAAAAGTCCGCTGATTCCAATACAGATTCTCAGTATCCAATCACGATTAAACATGCGTTTGGTGAAAGCGTAATTGAAGAGAAGCCAGAACGCGTTGCTACTATTGCGTGGTCCAACCAAGATGTTGCACTTGCACTAGGCGTTGTTCCAGTTGGTTTCTCTGCAGCAAATTATGGTGTTCAAGATGATAGCGGCATGTTACCTTGGACGGCAGAAAAACTAGAAGAGCTAGGTGAAGAAAATCCAACCATTTATCAAGATACTGATGGTTTAGATTTTGAAGCGATTGCCGATTCGAATCCGGATGTTATTCTTGCAGCATATTCTGGTATTACACAAGAAGAATATGATACTTTAAGTGAAATTGCACCAGTGGTTGCCTATCAAGAAAGTCCTTGGGTAGCGTCTTGGCGTGAACAAGTAACGTACAATTCAATGGGAATGGGCATGGAAGAAGAAGGAAAACAGCTTATTGCCGATACAGAAAAGTTTATTGCTGATAAAGCAAATCAATATCCTGAAATAAAAGGGAAAAAAGCAGCATTCGTAAGCATGAATGGTTCTGATTTATCGAAGTTTTACATCTACTCTCCAACAGATCCTCGTGGTGAATTCCTTACAGAGTTAGGGATGGAGTATCCGGAAAGTATAACAAGTCAAATGACGGACCCAACTAGTTTCTATTTGGAAGTAAGTGCTGAAAATGCTGATATATTAAATGATGTTGATATTTTCGTTTCCTATGGAAATGATGAAACACTTGCGGCTTTACAGGCTGATCCGATTTTCGGGAAAATTCCAGCTGTAGAGAGAGGATCTGTTGTGATTATTGAGGATAATACGCCACTTGCAGCAGCAGGAACACCAAGTACACTTTCCATTGAATATACTCTCGATGAGTACTTAAAATTACTCTCAGAAGCTGTAAGTAAAGTGAACTAAATGGATCATACATCCGTTTTAAAAAATAAGCAGTTAGTAATACCGAGAAAGTTTATGAGCGTATTATTATTTTCTATTATCTTACTCGGTATAAGTATATTGGCGTCTCTTGCTTTTGGCTCTCGTACAGTTGGCTGGAATGAAATAATGGATGGATTATTCCATCCTGACATACAGTCCCATGGGGCAAATGTTGTTCGTCAAAGAATTGCTAGAACTGTATTTAGTTTAATGTGTGGTGCTGCATTAGGAGTTTCTGGGGCTCTTATGCAATCTGTCACACGTAATCCGATTGCAGATCCTAGCATATTAGGAGTAAACACAGGTGCAGCACTATTCGTTGTTTGTGGAATATCCTTTTTTCATATTGGCACTGCTGGTCAATACATTTGGTTTGCATTAGCAGGGGCAATCTTAACTGCCATTTTTGTATTCGGAATTGGTTCGATGGGGAGTGGCGGTGCCACCCCCCTTAAGCTCGTTTTAGCGGGGGCGGCGACAAGTGCTGCTTTATCCTCTCTAGTAATGGCCATTATGATTCCGCGATCCAATGTGATGGATCAATTTAGATTTTGGCAGGTGGGCAGTGTTGGGGCTGGAAATTGGGATTCTATCTCTATTTTCGTTCCTTTTCTTCTTGTTGGTATATTAATAGCCTTTTTTTCTGCTCCAGCCTTAAATGCTTTAGCATTAGGGGATGAAGTAGCTACAGGATTGGGTGTACGGACCGGCACACTTAGACTTGTTGCGGCATTTGGAGGAGTATTATTGTGTGGTGCAGCAACAGCGCTAGCAGGTCCAATTGGCTTCATCGGTCTGCTTGCAACACATGTGATTAGACTCCTTATTGGACCTGATTTGCGTTATATTATCCCCATGTCAGCTGTAGCTGGAGCGATTATACTAACCATTTCAGATGTATGTGGCCGACTTCTTGGTAGTCCTGGTGAGCTCGAAGTAGGAGTAGTCACGGCATTTATTGGTGCTCCAATTTTAATTTTAATAACTATGAAAGCGAAAATGCGTGCGTTATGATGAATGAATCAATGAGTCTAATTATGGTAGGTAGAATAAAAAGACGTCGTCGTTTTATACTTGTAACTTGGCTTCTTGCAATCATTGCTTTTGCGCTATGCTGTACGATGCTTATGTTAGGAAACACGATTTATCCCGTTACAGATGTAATTAGTGTGTTACTAGGTGAACAGGTAAAAGGAGCCTCCTTTTCGGTCGGAACGATACGATTTCCACGAATGGTTGCCGGTGTTTTCGCAGGATTTGCTTTTGGTATTTCTGGACATGTATTTCAAACAATGCTTCGTAATCCTTTAGCAAACCCAAATGTTATTGGAATAACAGCGGGTTCAAGTGCTGCTGCGGTTTTTTGTATTATTGTTCTTCATGCAAGTAGTACGTTTGTTTCGATTGCTTCTATAATCGGTGGACTAGCTACCGTAATCGTCATTTTTCTATTATCAAAAGGAAGTTCTTTTTCGATTGGTAGGTTAATATTGATAGGAATTGGAATACAGGCAATGTTAAATGCGGTAATATCCTATTTATTGCTTATCGGACAGCATCATGATGTTCCTACAGCGATGAGATGGTTAAGTGGTAGTTTAAATGGAGCTAAAATGGAGAATCTTTATGCCCTTATGGTTACTGTCCTTATCTTTGCACCTATCATTATCTTGCTTGGAAAGCGATTAGATATGTTAGAGCTTGGGGAGCAAACAGCAACGTCTCTTGGAGTTAATACAGATAGAACAAGGGTTACTTTGATTATCAGTTCGGTACTAATCATTGCTTTAGCTACTGCTACAACAGGACCCATTGCATTTGTCGCATTCCTTTCTGGACCTATCGCAAAAAGGTTAGTAGGTATTGGTTTTTCTAGTGTTATACCAGCAGGTCTTGTGGGGATTATTTTAGTTTTAGCATCTGATCTTATTGGGCAATTTGCATTTGTTGCTAGATACCCAGTTGGAGTGATAACAGGTATACTAGGTGCTCCATACTTAATCATGCTATTAATTCGAATGAATCGAAAGGAGGAATTGTAATGGATAAGATACATGAATTTCGAGCGGAAAAGTTAACCTCGGGCTATGAAAATAAAATGATCTTAGAAGATATTGAGCTTGAGATTCCGAGTAATAAAATAAGTGTGATAATCGGAGCGAATGGCTGCGGGAAATCAACTCTTTTAAAAACACTATCTAATCTAATTAAATCTTCGTCTGGTAATATTACCCTTGATGGAAAGTCGATTAGTAAGTTCCCACCAAAGCAATTGGCTCGAATTCTTGGCATTTTACCGCAATCTCCTATTGTGCCTGAAGGAATAACGGTAGCAGATTTAGTTGGACGAGGGAGATTTCCTCATCAATCTTTCTTGAGTGGTTGGTCAAAAAAGGATTATGAAGCGGTTGCCGATGCAATGGAAATTATGAAGATAACGGAATTTGCCAATCGTGATATTGATGAGCTATCCGGTGGGCAAAGACAGCGTGTTTGGATTGCGATGGCATTAGCCCAGCAAACAGATATTTTATTTCTTGATGAGCCGACAACTTTCTTAGATATCACTTATCAAGTAGAAATTTTAGATCTGTTAACCGATCTAAATCGGAAATACGGGACAACGATTGTAATGGTTCTACATGATATCAACCTTTCTGCACGTTATGCAGATTATATTTTTGCGCTGGAACAAGGGAGACTTGTAGGAGAAGGAAAACCAGCAGATATTATTACGAGTACATTAGTTGAAGATATTTTTGGCCTCAATTGTACAGTTATTAATGATCCAGTCTCTGGTACTCCTTTAGTTGTCCCTAAGGGCAGGTATCACGTCAAAATATAGAGGAAATCAATATAGGCATATTTTTATGGAAAAAAACCCTTCAAGTTTTAAAGCTTGAAGGGTTTTTTCGATTGCTTAAGATGTTATATATGGAGCAAAATGCACTTGTGGAAAGAAAGTCTTTAGAACCATTTCCTTAGAGAAATCTTTATTTTATAAATAACGTTATAATTTTTGGGAATATTATCTGTTATATGCCAATTTAAAGGATGATTATCATGTCCCTCGCTATTCTAGCATTGTTAGCTTGTTTCGTGTTGATTGTATTTGCGATTGTTCCTAAAGGGTTAACACTTACTGAAATGGTTTTTTTTTACTTTATAATCGGAATATCAACGATTACTTTGTTTACTATACTTGATGTTAATTTGCAATGGGTGCCACTTACTCGAAGTGTGGAAGGTTCTTTTGCCATGTATATATGTCGCTTTATTGTAATACCCTTTCAAATTCTTTTGTCTGTATGTGTACTTCAATCTAATTGGAAAGCAAAATGGCGATGGGGAGCTGCGGCAACCATTCTTTTATGCTTATCATTAGAAGACCGAATATATTTGAGAACTGATATCCTTACATTCCTTAAATGGAACGAATATTACTCTGTTCTTATGTATGGGGTGTTTATGCTATCAGTATGGTGGATAGCACGCTGGTTTATTGGCCTAGATAAAGGAGAAATGAAAAAAAATGAATGAAATACGCTACGATAATAGTTTTAATACGAATGAGTGGAGTATTATCATTTCACTCCTTGTTGGATTTTTGGTGGTGTTCATACTTCCAAAACGATTTCCCAAAAAGACAACCAGTGTGTATCTCATGTGTGGCGTTTTTTTTGGTTTCTTGTTTGATCATACTTTAAGTGTATTGCCAGTTCGTTATTATATAATCAATGATAGTTCTTCCTTTGAACTTATGGATTTTTTATCCCATGTGATGTATGCGCCAATCAGTTATCTTTTCTTTTATTTATACGATCTCTTTAACATCAAACCTAATTTTATTATATTGTATATTTTAGGTTGGGCACTTGTAAGTGTTGGAGTTGAGCGGCTTTGCGGTATCATTGGTATTTTCCACTACCAACATGGATATACCATCTATTATTCTTTTGTTATTTATTTATTAGTGATAAGCATTTGGGTGATCTTTTATAGAATGATTCAAGAATATGGAGAGGAACAATATTAGCTATCCTTGATAAGTATAAATAATAGCCTTGATTAGAAAAAGAAAGAATGCGAATGAGAAGAAGATATTACTTCTTGTTTTTGCCTGAATTTTAACCTAAATAGACCTTTACAAACCTCTATTAACAGGAGTAAGATACAAAAAAATAATAAATTTCAAGTAATGTCGCTGAATTCTCCATTGTAGGAGGAGCGGAGGACCCAATTCTTTTGTGAGTAATCACTAGGGGTGAGTCCTTTTTATGAAAGGTAGGGTTATTTCTTAGACCCGAATCCGACTGCTAACTTCGCAAGCGTTGTAAGAAGAGTGAATCGAACTTGTGCTCATTGCGTAATTCATGGACCACAGTAGGATACCTCTGTGGTTTTTTGGCGTGTGAATTTTAGAATGAAAAATGATGGAATCTAAAATTCCGCGCAAGCTATGAAAGAATCATTTTGTAGGACGTTATGTTGGATGGAAGAAGGGGAAAGAATGAGGATTCCTAAGAAAAAGGATATAATTGCATTAAGCCCACCTCAGATTCTTATTTTCGTATTTTTAGCTTTTACAATACTAGGTACAGTCCTTTTAAAAGTACCTTTGGCTACAAATGGAAACATTTCATGGATAGATGCGTTATTCACGTCTACTTCTGCCATGACAGTTACTGGTTTAGCCGTAATTGATACCGGAGCTTCGTTTACCTTATTCGGAGAAATTGTGATATTATGTTTAATCCAGCTTGGTGGATTAGGAATTATGACGTTTGCTGTATTAATTTTTATGACCTTAGGGAGAAAGATTGGATTTAAGGAACGTCTTCTTATCCAGCAAGCCTTAGGGCAAACATCTATTGGCGGAATTATTAAATTAGCGAAGCAGTTATTTTTATTTTCCATTATTCTTGAGACTGTTGCGGCAGTTCTACTAGCTATCAGGTGGGTTCCAGAAATGGGATGGGGAAAAGGGAGTTATGCAGCAATTTTTCACTCTATTTCTTCCTTTAATAATGCTGGATTTTCTATCTGGCCAGACAATTTAACTAGATATGTAGCAGACCCCGTCGTTAATATCATTATTTCTTTTCTCTTTATTATTGGGGGAATAGGTTTCACTGTTGTGTTTGATTTGTGGAAGAAATCGGAGTTTAAAAAACTTACCCTGCATACAAAGATGATGGTAGTTGGAACATTTGTCATTAATATTATTGCCGTGTTTCTTGTATTCAGCTTTGAATATGATAATCCTCAAACATTAGGAGATTTATCCTTGTCTGGGAAAATCCAAGCTGCTTATTTTCAAGGTGTAGTGCCAAGAACGGCTGGTTTTAATACAATTGATATTGGAGCCTTAAATGAATCAACCTTGTTTTTAATGATTCTACTTATGTTTATAGGGGCAGGAAGTGGTTCTACTGGTGGAGGTATTAAACTAACAACCTTTCTTGCTATCGTATTATCCGTTCTCTCTTTCTTACGAAATAAAGATGAAATCGTTGTTTTTAATCGATCTATTGATGATAGAACCGTTGTAAAATCATTGGCAATCACAATAATAAGTCTTTCTGTTATATGTGTAGCTATTTTTATTTTGGATGTAACCGAGAATAATGCAAGATTCTTTGAAATTGTGTTTGAAGTAGTCTCTGCTTTTGGCACCTCAGGCTTATCGATGGGATTAACAGGTGAATTAACGCCGATAGGGAAAATGGTGATTGTTTTTGTTATGTTCGTTGGAAAAATAGGACCGTTAACGTTAGCCTTTTCTTTAGCAAAACCAAATAAATCAAAAATTCGATATCCGAAAGAAGATATTTTAACTGGGTGAGGAGAGTTCATATCTATGGGAAGAGAACTCTCCCACTCCTTAATGCTTTTCTTTTTCAAATATAAGAATAGCTTCTTCTAAAAAATCGATAATTTCCTTTCTGATAGGATAGAGATTTAGACTGGATGAGATTTTTTCTGATTTACGAACCTCCCAGAATTTTTCTTCCAATTCTTTTTCCCCATTAAATGTTTCTGAAGATAATAACAGTATTTCTTCAGCTATCAGTTGTGCATCCCTTGAATGGGGTGCTTTTTGTTCTTCTAAACAATATTCTATTCGTTTAATGAGGTGAATCCATTTCGTTATATCTTTAGGATCATTTTCTAATTTCGGTAGCTTTTCATTAAGTAACCTCTGTTCCTCTTTATTAAATATAAACTTGATTATTTTTTCTTTCTTATTTAATTCTGTTTTTTCTTTTGTAAATAAAGGAATGAGCTCTTTCCATTCGAGTTCTTCTTCTAATTTAAGAATATTAAGTAATGTGTTCGTATAATTAAGGGATTGTTGAAGCTGTTTGAGATGATTCTCTAGTTGTTCTTTATGAATGGTGAGTGTTTCGAAAATCGTGATATGGTTGATTATCTGCTTTATATCATGTAAAGAAATAGAGGCTGCCTTTAGTAAAATAATTTTTTCAAGTAAAAAAACATCATTATCGTTATATAATCTTCTTCCGTTATCTTCCTTCTTAGAAGGTACAACTAATCCAATTTCGTCATAGTATCGTAGAGTCCGTATTGAAATAGTTAGTTTTTTGGAAACTTCTCCTGTTGTATAAAAATTCATAAAAATGCCCCCTAATAAGTGCTTGCAGGTTACGTAACGTGACCATTTAAGCTAAATGTAACATATCAACTGTATAGGAGGAATAATTAAATGAAGCAGGAAAAATTGATTTGGGGATATAAGGAACTGTTCGCGATTCTTTTGCTCATTCTTGTGGCTGTTCCAATTATTATTGAAAATATAGGACAGCGTATATTTCAAGATATCTTCCAAAATAACTTGTATGCAGGAACATTGACCGGATTAATAATGGCGGTGGTGTTTATGTGTGGACTTTATCTAATTGTATTAAAACCAAAACAATTGAAGTGGGTAGCTATCGGGCTAAAGCCATTTCCGAGGAGTGATTGGAAAGTAATAGTAGGTGGATTTCTTCTCTTATTTGTAATGAGCATTATCATTTTATTTATAATGGATGTTATGAAAATAGGGATAGATAATAGTAAAACGAAAGCATTGAAGGAGGAAAGTACTTGGTTTACTTTTAGTATAGCCTTTATCTCTGCAGCAATAATATCGCCTATATATGAAGAGCTTTTATATCGTGGTTTCTTATACAAGTGGTTTCGGCTGAGGTGGGGAAAAGTCTTGGGCATATTATTAAGTTCCTTGATTTTTATGATTGTTCATATTCCAACCTATAACACGTTACCAGTAAACTTTGTTTCTGGAGTTATATTGGCTTGGACTTATGAAAAGAGTGGGTCTATTATGCCGGGGATTATTATTCATGGTTTGTTTAATGGCATTGCTGTGATTTTGACTACGATGTCTTTCTGATATTAAATGATCTATTCACTAATTAGGATAGAATTTTTTTGTATTTTATTGTATCAAATTGTGATATTACATTTTAATAGTAGAATAATAGCATATTTTGTCAGAAAATATGCTATTATTGTTATATTCGAAAAACAAAGAGATTGCATTTGAAACAACATGGGGGAATAAGATGAAGACCTGGATGCGAATAAATCTATATTGGATGATACCAGGTGTGCTGATTTTATTAGGACTGTTTTTATTGTTTGTCCAAAACTTTTCCAAAGTGACAGCACAGCCGGAATCAGATTGGAGCAGAGGATTATTAGTTGGCCAATCTGAGGTAAATAAATTACCAGCAATAAAGGAAACAGAGGATGGCCATTACTTGTTCTCCTTTTTTCAGAAAAATAAATTAAATACGGCAGCAATGAATAAGGAGTTTCGTATAGAAAAAGAGAAGGAATATGATATTCCGGTAGATAAATGGACACAAATTTATCAAGGAAATGATCAGCTTATTTATTTTGACTATAAAAATATTTATGACCAAAATAAGACGGAATTAGTTGCTGATGTAGAGAAATTCTACCCGCTGGATTCGTCTATTCTATATGTAAAAGAAAATACGCTATTTCTATTAAATCCTGAAACAAAAAAATCTTCGAAACTGATGGAGATCAATCTAGATAAGGAAAATATTTCCATTGAAGAGAATGATGAGGGCATACATCTTCTCTTGTTTACCAAGGGAAAAAGTAATGTCGAGCTAACTTTATACCGTCTTCAGGATGGAAAAATAAATCATTTATATGAAACAAAGGTAAAGGTTGATCCTGGAAAGATAGTAAATGGGATTTCCTTCACTTTTGAGGAACAGAAACTAGCATTATTACTTCAAGAAGAGCTGGAGTTAACACAAGGTAAACCTGAGTATTTTAACTATTTTGTAGAAATTGATATTGCAAGCACCCAACCGCCTGTACAGTATGAGTTAGCATTTCAGGATCCTGCAATAGAGAACGGGAAATTAACGGAAATTTCAGATGTCGCCTTTACTTATAGGGATGGAAAACCGAGTCTTTTATTTAAAGCGAATGGTTTTACGGAAACGAAATATAATGAGAAGAGTGGATTCAATATTTATGAATCTGAAATAGGAGAAGAGGGAGATACCAAAACGGAACGGCGCAGTAATACAGCGGCGATTTCCACTATTCCTCAATGGTTAGATGAGAATACAATTGTTTGGATGGATCTTGATGGAGATGGCAATAAAGTTTATGTTTCTTCCAATGACCTGTCGGGGATAAACAAGCAAATTAAACATACATCGGAAGATTGGCTGCAGGCGCTTGGAAAAACATTTGGAATGCTTTCTACTTCCTTTTTTGCTTTTGCTCTTTCTTTCATTTGGTTAATATGGCCAATCCTATTTGTAATAGTTATGTATTTGTTTTTCAGTAGAAAAGTAGATTATGATCGACCATGGATTTTTTATACGGGAATCGGTATTTATTTAGTCGCCGCCGTACTATTTAAGGATCGTTTCTTTGTACCTAATATATTATCAAGTGCACCGGGATATTTAACTTTTTCAGGCAGTCCTTATGTCTATCTATTATTATTTGCCGTTATCGCATATCTTTTATCTATGTTAACGAAACATGTGAATGAATGGATAGGGGCACCAAGAATTATCTATTTTGTTGGTGTACATATTATTTTATTAACGATATTTTTTGGACCATATATTATTTATTAAATGGAGTGGGAAGAAGATGAATGATGGAGAGCACTTTATATAACGAGATTTTATTTGGATTCGGGCACCACCAATTATAAATAGAGGAATAGCCGATTTCATATAATTGGAGGGAATAGAATGCGGACAGAGAAGCAGATGCAAGATTTAGTGCTGAAAGTGGCTAATGGGAATCATAGAGTGAGAGCTGTTTGTATGAATGGATCAAGAACCAATCCCAATGTACCAAGAGATCCTTTTCAAGATTTTGATATTGTGTATATCGTGGATAATATGAAATCTTTTTTGAATGAGCCTGATTGGGTGGATGTCTTTGGAGAACGAATCATTATGCAAACACCAGAAGATTCTTCTCTATTCCCATCAACGCTTGGTGGGCGATTCTCTTATCTTATGTTATTTGCAGATGGGAACCGGATTGATTTAACGCTTATTCCGATTGAGCAAAAGGAGAGCTACTTCCAAGAGGATGGGCTGACATTGGTTTTATTAGATAAGGATGGTAATCTTCCACATGTCCCGCCTAGTACAGATAAGGAATATTGGGTAAAAAAGCCGACAGCGGAACAATTCGCTGACTGTGTGAATGAATTCTGGTGGGTATCCACTTATGTGGTTAAGGGATTATGGAGGCAAGAAATCCTCTATGCGATTGATCATATGAATATAGTAAGAGCAATGCTTTTAAAAATGCTAGAATGGAATGTTGGCATCAAAACAGAGTTCTCGCTTAGTGTGGGCAAAAATAGTAAGTACTTAAAGCAATATCTTGATGAGCATTCATGGGAGAAACTGCTGGAGACCTATCCTAATGGAGAGTATGACCAAATATGGAGGGCATTATTTTCAATGACGGCATTATTTGAGAGAGTGGCTTTAGAAGTTGGAAAACAGTTAGATTTTTGTTATCCATTGGAAGAGACGGATAAGGTAAAAAGCCATTTAAGGCATGTTTATAAGTTACAGCCTGATGCAACGGAAATATATTAAAGTTTTTGGCGGTCATTTGCAAAGCAGATTGACCGCCTTTTTAGAAAAGTGTGTATTTTTTTTAAATAAAAAGCTGGATATCCGACTTTAAGGCATCTTCCAAATACACCTTTGCATCAACAATTTCTACTTCTGGATAAAATTCTTCTTGTTTGAATCCTAGAATATCTACAGATAGTTTACAGGCAAGAAACTTTATTTGTTTTTTTCGAGCCCCTTTTAAGAAAGCTATTAGTGGAGGTGCCTCTTTTTCATCGAGCATCTCTTGCATCATCCTTTTACCGATGCCAGCATAGTTCATTCTTGATAAAGGGAGCTTTTCCACGTCTTCTGGGGTAAGAACGCCAAACATTTTTTCATAAATAGACTTACCCTCCATATCGATTTTTTTCTGGATCTCTAAGCAATAAGAGGCCCCAAAATGTGAAAAACATCGTAACTTCTATATTTAAATCACGGGCACTATTTGCAAGAATTAAGCCTGCCATCGCTTTATCATATTCGCCACTAAACATTAATAAATTTAATCTTTTTTCCACTGAATTATCCCTTCTTTGTTTTAGAATATTCTTAGCATCCTATCAAAGGGTGTTTGGTATACAGACTTCACTAGATTGTCATAATTAATGGAGGGAAAAGGGAAATAAAAGATACGGGAGGAGAAGAACTAATATGTACTATCGAAAGTTTACAGTAAATGATTTTCCATTATATTATCAGCTAGTATCTGATAAAAGTGTGATGGCACTTATTACAGAGCGAGCAATACCAGAAGAAGAGGCCAAAATAAATTTTCAGAAATTACTATATCGCAATGAGACATATAATGTGTTTGGTTCTTATGCTTTTTTTCATCCAGAAGCGGAAGCGTTTATTGGACTTGGTCATTTGACTGTAAATGAACGGAAAAAGGAGGAGGCAGAACTTGGCTATATGCTTTTACCTGATGCATGGGGGAAAGGATATGGAAGTAAAATCGCGGGAATCATACTATCATTAGCAGAACAAACAAATGTAAAGGTCGTAAAGGCAATTATTGATCCGACTAACATTGCATCGAAGAAAATCTTAATCAAGCTGGGGTTTACTTCTGAATGGATTGGAGACATGGATGGTTTGCCTGGAGAGGTTTTAAGAAAGGAATGAAGAGAATGACCAAAAAAAGGAACTATTATTAGAAAATCTTTTAGAAGTGGTTGAATATGTTTATATGTTCACGTATTATCTAAATTATATGAATTTTTTAAAGGAGTATTAGATCATGCAATCAAGAATTTCTTTTTCCACCTATGCTCTGATTGGTACGATGCTTTTTGGTATGTTTTTTGGAGCAGGCAATTTAATTTTTCCTATCCAGCTCGGACAGCTTGCTGGTACGAACTTTTGGCTAGCACTAGCGGGGTTTCTGGTTACGGCTATTGGACTGCCATTTCTCGGAATATTAGCAATTGGATTATCAGGAAGTAACGGTGTGCGCGAGCTTTCGGATCGTGTTCACCCAGCATTCGGATTTCTCTTTTCTCTCTTTCTTTACTTAACAATTGGACCGTTTTTTGCGATTCCTCGTACAGCTACAGTTCCGTTTGCAGTTGGGATTGAGCCATATATAGAGAATGGATATATTCCGCTTTTTTTGGCTATTTTTAGTTTTCTTTTCTTTTTGCTGGTTTACTATTTTTCATTAAATCCAGCAAAGATTATGGATGTGATTGGAAGATATTTAACGCCCGCTTTTTTAGTGTTTTTATTTTTATTAATTATTGTAAGTCTTGTTCGTCCAATGGGGAGCTTTCAAGAGCCACAAGGAACCTATATAAATAGTGCTTTTATGACTGGATTTAAAGAGGGTTATAATACAATGGATGCCCTTGCATCACTTGCCTTTGGGATTGTTGTGATTAATGCAATCAAAGGGAAGGGGATTAGCGATGTAAAAAGTATTGCCAAAACAACTTGGAAATCAGGAATTTTTGCCATGTTGTTAATGATGCTTATTTATGGATTTATCACCTATATGGGATCTTCAAGTGTACAAGCTGTGGGATCTTTTGAAAATGGCGGGCTTATCTTTGCCGCTGTCGCAAAACATTATTTTGGTTCTTTCGGTGGAATACTGCTTGCAATTATTATTGTACTTGCCTGTTTAAAAACTAGTATCGGATTAATTACTTCTTGCAGTGAGTTTTTTCATGAGGCGTTCCCGAAGATTAGCTATAAAGCCTTTGTGCTAATCCTATGTGTTGTTTCTTTCTTATTTGCAAATCTAGGCTTAAACAAAATTATTCAATTTGCTGTGCCTGTGCTTATGTTTTTATATCCCTTAGCGATTGTGCTTATCTTACTTGCACTTTTTTCGCCATTATTTAAAGGAAAGCAGAGTGTTTATTTAACGGCCATTGTCTTAACGTTGTTCGTAAGTATACTGGATGGTTATCAGGCACTTATAGATAGCATTCCAGAAGCTAAGCTCGGCTTTTTTGAGCAAATTGGGAATTTGTATGAAAATATTCTTCCCTTTTATGAAATAGGATTGGGCTGGGTTTTACCCGCATTTATTGGAGCTTTGATTGGGTATTTGGTTCGTAAATAGGACAAGGAAAGATAGTTCTCTTTCTTCCTTTTTAGGGAAGCAAAAGAACTGTCTTTTTATTTACTCTAAATCAGCTTCTAAATTTGAAATTTGTCCTTCGTCGTATAGATAGGGATACCTGATTCGGTAAGTGTTTCAATATCGCGGTAAATTGTTCGAACGGAAACTTCAAACTTCTCGGCTAATTCGTTTGCTGTTATCGATTTTCTTTCTAGTAAGATATAGACAATTTGAAACAATCTACTTATTTTCATATGTAAAAGCTCGCTCCTTATCCTAGATAATGAATCCTTTAAAAAAAGTTGAGGCTGTGACAAAAGCATTTCAACTAATAATAAACACGAACTTTTGTATAGTTAATATACATAAAAGTTCGTGTTTTTCAGTTTGAAAAAAAGTTTAAAAACGAAGTGAAATGGAGCGGAGGACGCTCGACTCCTGCGGGAAATAGAGGAAAGGCTGAGACCCCGCAGCGCATGCGAGGAGGCTTAGCTTCCTCCCCGGCGCATCGTGCGTCTGTAGCGCAATGGAACGACTTAGTTTTTACACTTAACTATATTTAAAAACTTAGATAACCATCATGAGAAAGTAGCTTTATTTAAGAGCTAAATTAGAGATTGTTCGTCTTTAAAGATTGGTTATTTAGTTTTGTCCCAGCCTCCTCCTTATATTAGAAATGTAAGTAAAATATAGGAGTGATAGGAATGGAACAAACAAAAGCGAAAGTTATAATCATAACAGGAGCTTCTAGCGGTATTGGGGAAGCTACAGCAAAATTGCTTGCAAAGAAGGGAGCAAAAATTGTTCTTGCGGCGAGAAGAGAAGATCGACTC
Organism: Niallia sp. Sow4_A1; assembly: GCF_052116745.1. Taxonomy (NCBI): domain Bacteria; kingdom Bacillati; phylum Bacillota; class Bacilli; order Caryophanales; family Bacillaceae; genus Niallia; species Niallia sp. Sow4_A1. Next base: position 18,928 of record NZ_JBQKKM010000022.1, read on the forward strand.
CAAAAGGTATGCAACGAAATAGAAAAAGAGGGAGGAGACTCAATTTTTCTTAAAGTGGATGTCTCTTCTACTCAAGATATGCAAGAATTAATAAAGTTCACTTTAGAACATTATGGAAGAATCGATGTACTAATAAATAATGCAGGAGTTATGCCGTTGTCACAATTGCAGGAATTAAAAGTTGATGAATGGGATCGAATGATTGATATTAATATAAAAGGTGTATTGTATGGTATTGCTGCTGTTTTACCAACCATGCGAAACCAAAAAGGAGGACATATAATCAATATCTCTTCTGTTGCTGGTTATCAAACAAGTCCCACTTCAGCGGTATACAGTGGGACAAAGTATGCTGTCCGAGCAATTACCGAAGGGTTGCGACAAGAGGAATCACCAGAATCAAACATCCGTACTACAATCGTATCACCTGGGATTGTGAAGACAGAATTAACAAATTCAATAAGTTCCAGAGAGGTTAAGGAAATGGTGTCTAAAACAGAGGGGTTTTCTATTTCACCCATAAGTATAGCAAGGTCCATTGCCTTTGCGATTGATGAACCCGAAGATACATCCATCAATGAAATAATTATACGACCGACTGCCCAGTTATCGTAATGGTTTTTAGAGGGACGGTTCCCTTCCTTTTAGGTAGTGAACCGTCCCTCTGTTACCATTTTAATGGTGGTTTATCTAATTGGGCTTGTATTCCTAGCTCGTGTGCTGCAGCTAAAATAAATTCTTTTCGGAAGAAGTAGCTTTGATGGCTCACGATTTTGCCATTCTCTATTTCTTGTGATTGAATATCATGAATTTTTAATCCGTCGTCGGTTGCGGCTAAAACGATAATAACTGGTTTTCCCCATAGTATTTTTTCTACTGCTGTATGACCAGGTAACCCATAGATTAGGGAGCCGTTACGCATTTCGTCTTTAGAATATTCTTGGAAGCCAAGGAATGCTTCGTATTGAGCTTGATCACTATATAGGCGTAACATCTTATCTAAATTTCCTTCATTGAAAGCTTGCAAGTATGCCTGAATCGTTTCTTTCTGTGCAGAATTAGTTCCTGCATAATTTTCGGATTTAGAAAAGTCTAAAGAAGCGATTTTTTTCCTAGCCCGTTGAACAGCAGAATATACCCCACCCGGAGTACTTTTTACAATTCCAGCAACTTCTTCAGCGCTAAAGTGGAAAACATCGAGAAGAAGAAAGGCCGCTGTTTGTTTCGGCGTTAAATTTGATTCCAAGGAAAGTAGAATCTCTTCTAAGAGTAAATGATCAGAAAAAGCAATGGAGGGAGTTTGAATATCATCTAATATTCCAATCTCTCTTTTTCTTTTTCTGCATTGATCAATCCAAGCGTTTGTTGCAATTCGAAAAAGGTAGTTCTTTTTATCTGTAATCTCATGCCACCTTTGCGGAGCCATTCCAAACGATTTAATGATGGTATCTTGATATAAGTCTTCTCCATCCCATGGAGACCCTGTAATATATTTACAATAGTTCCATAAGGCTTTGGAGTGGGATGCAATCATTTCTTCAAATTCATGTAATAATTTTCTTGATTCATCGGTAAAAATTTTTGTAAAATGCTTTTCCATTGTTTTTTCCCTCCTTAACTTCTTTCACATGTATAACGGTTAGGTAGTGCAGAATTATACGGGATATGTATATTATTTGGTTAATTTTATCATCGAAAGAAAGGAGAAGCGAGGTGATTGAATCTAAATATGACATGATGTTGTCTAGGTAAATGATTTATACTATTAGTAATATTAATGAAAAGAGGATGGTTATATGGAAACTAGATGTGCATGGGCAAATTCTAGTGAAATGATGCGAGATTATCATGATAAAGAATGGTGTGTGCCAAGTCATGATGATCAGTACTTGTTTGAAATGTTGGTGTTAGAAGGAGCACAGGCTGGATTATCTTGGTCTATCGTGTTAAAAAAGCGAGATGCATATAGACAAGCTTTTCATCATTTTGATTTAGAATACTGTGCAAACTTAACAGAATTAGATATGGAAAAAATCAGAACCAATACGGAAGTTGTGAAACATCCATTAAAGATTAAATCCGTTAAAAGCAATGCATTAGCAATTATGGAGATACAAAAAGAGTTTGGCAGTTTTGCGGAATTTTTATGGGCTTATGTAGATGGAAGTCCAATCGTATCCAACTGGCAATATGATAGCCAAATTCCTGCAGAAACCGATCTTTCAAAAAAAGTCAGTAAAGATTTGAAAAAAAGAGGCTTCAAATTCGTCGGCCCTGTAACCATTTATTCCTATCTACAAGCCATCGGGATAGTTAACGATCACATTAGTAGCTGTTCCTTTCATGGGAATTAAGAGTGCGGGGGAATCAGATAGGCATTCTCCTGATCCCTCGCTTTTTTGTTCTTAATATGATAAAGGGAAGCGGGACAACTGTCCTTGTAATTACTTAAATAAAAGAGGACTTCCCATAATGTAAGAGCAGCTTCTTTATCAATAGCCCATGGTTTGACACCGATTCTATCGGTGTCGTCTGTAGCTAAGGGAGCAATGTCTCCATTTTCGCAATAAACGCCACCATATCCTGCTAGTTGTTGGCTAACTGCACACCATACGATGGTTGCAGCACCTTCTTTGATGGTTTTGTGTTCATTATTGTAGCTGTCGTAGCCTCGTTCTCCGTTCTTATTAATTGCTCCCATTTCCGACAATTCTTCATCTGTTAAATTATGAGAGAGGTTTGTAACAATACTTCCTGGATGTACCGCAAAAGATCGAATATTGTCTTTTTTATATAATTCGTCAAGCGCAACGCTCAATAGGGAAACAGCTGTTTTTGATTGCCCATAAGCCACCCACTTATCATAGGGGGTGTCGATAAAGTTAGGATCACCAAAATGAAAAGGAGAGAACCAATGAGCTCTTGAGGTTATCTGGACAACTTTTGCACCATTCGCTTTCTTTAGTTCTGGCAGCAATGCTTTCGTCATTTTCCGACAGAAGACTCCTTCTTCCATTGTGTGCAGGGCTTTAGCCTAACAAAAAGAGGGAGATGGATGTCGGTTTGCGATAGCCAAAACACATCCTCTTATAGTAAAATAAGAACATATATTCGTGTTAGGGGAGTGAGCGCAGTGATCGTTAATAAAGCATATAAGTTTCGTATCTATCCCAATAAAAAACAAATGGAACTCATCAATAAAACGATTGGTTGTGTGAGGTTCACATACAATTTCTTTCTAGGTAAGCAGAAAGACAAAGACGCTTATTGGTATATTGTTGAAAAAATGGTTCAAAATAGTCAACTTTCAACGAATAATTGGAAAGAAAAATGTTTGAACAAATATGAAACAGTAAAGGCAATTCCAGAATTAAAGAAACACTATTCTTTTCTGAAAGAAGTGGATAGTATTGCTTTGCAGAAATCGGTTGAAAACTTGGCTGATTCTTTTAAACGATACTACAAAAAGCAAAATAAGTACCCACGCTTTAAATCGAAGAAGAATCCTGTGCAATCCTACACGACAAAGCATACAAACGGAAATATTGCGGTTGAAGGTAACTATATGAAGCTGCCTAAACTTGGCCTTGTTCGCTTTGCCAAAAGTCGTGAAGTCGAAGGCAAGATACGGAGTGCTACCATTAGACGCAATCCGTCAGGAAAATACTTCCTTTCCATCTGTGCAGAAGTGGAAGTGATAGAGTTACCTAAAACACATTCCGCTATTGGAGTAGATGTTGGGCTAAAAAATTTTGCTATTCTTTCAGATGGTACAACTTTCTCTAACCCTAAATTCTTTCGCACATTGGAAGAAAAGTTAGCTGAATTTCAACGAATCATGAGCAGACGAACCGTTGGTGGCTCAAACTGGTATAAAGTCAAACGAAAAGTGGCCCGCATTCACGAGAAAATGGCAAACGCAAGAAAGGATTACTTGCACAAAATCTCCACTGATATTGTCAAAAACCACGACATAATCGGGATGGAAGATTTGTCCGTATCAAATATGTTAAAAAATCACAACCTTGCTAAAGCCATTAGTGAAGTATCATGGTCAGCATTCAAAACCATGATGGAATACAAGGCAAAATGGTATGGAAAACAAGTGGTGACAGTGGCAAAGAACTTTCCATCCAGTCAGCTTTGCTCCTGTTGTGGCTACCAAAACAAAGTTGTTAAAAATCTTGGCTTACGTGAATGGGAATGTCCAAAATGCCATACCCATCATGAAAATCGAGATATTAACGCAGCAATCAATCTCAAAAAGGAAGCGTTAAGACTTCTAACCGCAGGAACTGCGGGGGTAGCCTACTAAGATAACTGAAGGATACTTTGGTGTTCGTAGGAATCTCCCCCTTCAATCAGACTGTAAGGTCAATAAGGGGTGAGTAGTTCAAGTAACTAATTTAATAGTACTTAAAGGCTCTGCCTGTGTGTAGAGTAATCGGAATTAGTATGCCTATTTTTAAATAAGCCTTTCATTAGCGGTTATAAATGGGATGGAAAGGGGGAGAATTGTCCTCTCTTTTGTATTTTCTATTTTCTTCCTTCCAGTTATTTCAAAACACAGGCTGCAAAGACCTGTGTTTTTTTATAAGCAGAATGGAGGAATATAAATGGAAGAAAGACAAAAAGCGATAGTAGTAGGAAGAAGACTATAATCGTTATAGGGAATATGTTGTTTAATAGAAAGAGAGCGACAGTTTTATTAATTCTTGGAAAGAGGGGATGGAAGGAACTGTTCCTTCCATCCCTTTGCTTCATTCTACATCCAGTACATACATGGAAAAATCTGCTGATTCTCCATTTACGATTAAGGTTCCATCGTTGGTGAAGCGTGGAACGACTAATCGTTCGTTAATGTTATTAAAAGTTGGTAGTTCTTTTAAGACATCGTCTTGTAATTGATATAATTTTACTGTATCAGAGTTGTTCTTCTTTACACTTAATGCAATGAATTCCTTATATATAGCAAAATTATTAAACGGAGGCGTTTTTATTTGATGAAAATTGCCATCAGAGAGATCAATGTAGCCTAAAATAGTTGGGCTCTCGTCCTCATTTGAAAATGCCGCATATATTTTATTGTTTACTAAGGTAACATATTCTGCTGATTTATAAGGAACTTTATATTTTCCAATCTGTTCAAGAGTTGTAATATCATAGACATAGAATGCTGTTTCATGGCTGTTATTTGTTTTGAATTGTTCAGGAATAACAAGGATGTTCTCATATAAATCAGCCTTGCTATTTCTTCCAATTCCTAAGTTTTCATGTATAATGCCTTCCTCCATGGTTGTTAAGTTTATCCAGTTATATCCATAACCATCACTATAAATCATTCTATTCTCTTTAAGCTGTAGATCCCCAATAACATTGTTTAGTTGTATTGGCTGCATTTGTGTTTTTCGATTTAAAATATAAACGTCATCGTTTCCTTCTCCCCAAACAAGCCAATTTTCAGTCGCGACCATTTTATAAATATCAATTTCTTCCGTAGACTTAACAAGTACTTGCTGTGAGTGAGATGTAAGTGAATAGGAATAGATTATTTTGTTATCGGCAAAAATTAATTCATTCGTACTTCTTATAAAAATAGAACGAATGAAAGAAGAGTAATCTACGTTTGGAATGGTTATCTTTTCTAATGGTGTGTCAAATGTTTCGTGTGAAGAAAGCCGATTTAATAGAGAAGGTCCAATTAAAATAATAAGGAGACCTATGATGGCGAGTGTACTGAATATAGGACGGAATAATTTTCTTCTAGGAGGAGCTGATCTTTTCATGTGAGTATTGGCAGTTTGTAAAATTTTTTGTTTCTTTTCTTTGGAAAGAGTTATATCACTAGGGATTGTTTCATCTAATAATTGTTTAATATTTTTTGACATGTTTCATCTCCTCCTCGCTAATTGTTAATTGCGCTTTTTTTCGTCCTCTTGCTAATCTAGTTTTAACTGTGTTGCTGGAACAATTTAATATATCACTAATTTCTTTAACCGATAATTCTGCATAATAATATAGCCAAATTACTTCCTTATATTTTATTGGAAGCCTATTAAGTATGGCAGCAATATACGATTTGTTTTCTTGTTTTAAATAAGCATCTTCTGGTGATTCTTTATCAATAAGAAATGTACTAGCAAGCTTGGAAACTTCTATTTTTCGAATAGCCCAGCTTTTAAAATAATTTCTGCATTCATTTACAGTTATCCGGTATAAATATGTTTTAATGCGGGATCTACCTTCAAATTGATCGAGATGTAAGTAATAACGGATAAACACCTCCTGCACAATATCCTCGGCTTTTTGTTTGTCTTTCACAAGAGCAAAAGCAAGCCGGGTTAAATAATGACCATAGGTATCCATCGCGTTTGTAAGCAATTTATCTCTTTCTTGCTTCTCCAAATTCCCCTCCCCTTTCTATCTATTGATTTAGACAAAACAAATAGAAGAACGGTTTCTTTATTTAAGGATTTTTGAACCATTTTATATAAATTAATTCTAGCACTATATTTACTAACCTCTTCATATAATCAAAAGAGGAAGCAGAGGGGGTGCTATAGGTGAATATTTTCGATTGCGTTATTATCGGTGCAGGTCCAGCAGGAATGAGTGCTGCGCTCATATTAGGGAGAGCAAGGCGAAATATTGCCATATTCGATGATGGGACAAATAGAAATAGGGTTAGCCATGAATCCCACGGTTTTATTACAAGAGACGGGATATGCCCTCAGATGTTTAAAGAGTTAGGAATGGATGATTTAATGAAATACACGAATATTTCTTGTTTCAAAGCTAGGGTAACCAACATTGAGAAGGCTAGAGGTGAAAGGGGACTACTGCTAGTTAAAACAAAACATCATGATGAATACTTAACGCAAAAGCTTATTATTGCAACTGGTGTTCAAGAGGTAATCCCAATTCCGAATGCAAGACTATATTATGGGAAAAGTCTGTTCAGTTGCCCTTACTGCGATGGATGGGAATTACGGGATCAAGCGCTAATTGTTATTGCCCATACCGAAGCACAAGTCTTACATATGGGGAAACTGGTTTATAATTGGTCAAAAGATTTAGTCATTGCGACAAATGGAGCGGCAGTTTCAGAGAAAATAACAGAGGATTTTCAGAAAAGAAATATCTCTATCATAACAGAACCGATTAAAAGGCTATTAGGGGAAAATGGCTATCTTCAGCAAGTCGAGTTTAAATCTGGACAAAGGATTACGAGAACAGGTGGTTTTATCGTTCCTTCCTATTATCGATCTAATCAATTTGTGGAGCAGCTTGGGTTAGAGGTTCATCCTAATGGAGTTGTAGCGACGGACGGATTTGGTCGTACCACTTGTAAAAATGTTTATGTGGCAGGAGAAGCAGAAAAAGCAGGCGCATCCACTGTCGTCCTTTCTGCTGCAGACGGTAGTAGGACCGGGGTGGCAGTAAATACAGACTTAGTAATGGAGCAGTTTTAAAAGAAGCGGAGGGAGTAGAATCCTCCTGCTTCCATTAGAAATGATTTCCTATCCTCTTGTCATTGGCAGCTGGTTGCTGCTATTTTTAACGAGTAAATATTGAATAACATCAATATTGCTTGCTTTAAAGGAAGCGGCACATGCTTGTAAATATAAGTCCCACATCCGGATAAAACGTTCATCTTTTATTTTCCGAACTTCCCCTAGATTAGCAATAAAGTTACCATGCCAAATTTCTAATGTTTTTTGATAATGGCGGCGAAGACTTTCTAAATCAACTAATTGTAGACTTGCTGTTGTCATATGATTAACAAGCTCCGAGACACCAGGAATATATCCGCCGGGGAAAATATATTTATTGATCCAAGCGTTGGTTGCGCCACCTTGCTGTCGTGATATTCCGTGAATCAAGGCTACTCCATCTTCTTTTAGCAAATGGTGAACCTGCTGGAAATATGCTTGTAGATTCTCTTTGCCTACGTGTTCAAACATCCCCACACTAGTAATGCGATCAAATGTCTTATCCTTTAAATCACGATAATCCATTAAATAGACGGTTATGCTTTTTGATAATCCTTTTTCTTTTGCCATTTTCATCACATAGTCATACTGTTCTTGACTTAAGGTGATGCCGGTTGCCTTAACTTGATAGTCTTTTACAGCGGTAAAAATAAGATTTCCCCACCCACAGCCTATATCTAATAAATGTTGGCCAGGAGCTGGATTTAATTTTTTTAAAATATGATCAACCTTATTTTGCTGTGCAGTTTCTAATGTATCTTCAGGAGTTTGGAAATAGGCACAGGAATAGGTCATGGAACGGTCTAGCCAAATTTTATAAAAATCATTGCCAATATCGTAATGATTTTGGACATCTTCTTTACTTTTTGTTTTAGTATGGGACTGTTTGGGAAGAATTTTTCTAAATTTATTACTTTGCATAAAGCTGGATGCATTTTCATAGGCAGAGGCAATTAAATCCTCTAAACTGCCCTTTATTTCTATTTTTCCATCCATATACGCTTCTCCTAAAGCTAATGAAGCATTATTGTAAATATCTTTCATACGAATAGGCTTTTTGAAAATAAGTTCTATTGCAGGATCGCCGTTACCATAGACAGCTGATTTACCATCCCAATAAGTAACTTTAACTGGAATGGTGAAGGAATTGCTTAAAATAGATTTATACATGGTTTTCTCGAACACACCATTCACCCCTTAATCTCCATTGTTTATGTATAATTTTACCTCTATTTCATGAAATATGTGGTCAATATGCTCAAATGGAATAATAGGTGGATATTTTGAGGAAAAAATCATTCCTTGCAAGGGGGAGAATGGTAAGATGGAAATAGGCAGTATAAACGAAAAAGAGGGGAATCAAATGGAATTTATAATGGCAGAAGCCAATAGGTTAGCAGAAATTAATAGAATATATGTAAAGTGCAAAGAAAATCTAATCAAAAAAAATATCTTTCAATGGGACGAACACTATCCAAATGTGGACTATTTTCAAGAATGCATAGAAAATAAAATGCTATTCGTTTTATTAGAAGGAGATAAGATTGTAGGACATGTGGTATTAAATGAATGGCAAACAGAGGAGTGGAAGACCATTCGATGGATTGGAAATAATCCTTTGATTATTCACTCTCTCATGATTGACCCCAGTTACCAAGGTAAAGGAATAGGGGCAATAATGGTCAAGCGTATGGAAGAATACGCTCTTTTAAATGAATATGATAGCATCCGATTAGATACATTTTCCGGAAACCCTCAAGCTCTTAAGTTATATAAAAAGCATGGATATGTAGAAAAGGGGGAGGTTATCTTTGTCTCTAAGCCTGTTGGACATCAAAAATATCTTTGTATGGAGAAGGAATTAATATGAATATTACCGCTATTACCGAAACGAACCGTGAAAATGTACGATCATTTTTCCAATCTCATTGGGGAAGCGCGGAAATGGTACTTTCTACAGGTATTTATGATTGCAGTGCTTTAGATGGATTTATTGCCTGGAATATAGAAGGAGCAATGATTGGTTTAATAACCTATATATTAAGAGATACAGAGTGTGAAATTATCTCTTTAGACAGTATAGAGGAAGGAAAAGGCGTAGGGACAAATCTTTTACGCACGGTTGAACAATCAGCCAAACAAGTTCCATGCAATCAGGTCAAAATAATTACCACAAATGATAATGTACTAGCATTAAAGTTTTACCAAAAAAGAGGCTATTACTTATCGGAATTGTTAGTGGACGCAGTAAAGGAAGCTAGAAAGATCAAACCAGAAATACCTTTGCTTGGGAACCATGGTATTCCTATTAGAGATGAAGTGGTGCTTGTTAAGACGCTTTCTATAAAATAATGACGCTGAGGTGATTAATTTGGCTATAACATTGGAACTTTATCAAGAAAAATATAAGCAGGAACTAGAAGAATATTTTTTATCGGAGGAGCAGTTATACTATACTAGTATGCCGCTTGATGCTTTAGAAAAATGTATAACAGAAGAAAATCGTCATCCTATCGTCATTTTAAAGGATGGTGCGGTTGCTGGTTTCTTTGTCCTACATGGATGGGAGGGAGTAAAGGCATATAGTGAGAATAAAGAGGCTATTCTAATGCGGGCTTATTCTATCCAGCATTCTTTTCAGGGACAAGGGGTAGGAAGGAAATCTATGGAGTTATTAATCCCTTTTGTGAAAAAATATTATCCAGCAAAAAAAGAAGTAATTTTGGCTGTTAATGTGAAAAACACTAGAGCGCAATATGTTTATCAGAAAGCAGGGTTTGAGGATACTGGAAGAAGAGTGATGGGAAGAAAAGGAGAACTAATTATTTTCAATCGGAAAGTATAGATAGGACTGTTCTTAAAGAACAGTAAAAAACAATAGTTGCAAAATGCAAATAATAAACTATAATGAAAGTAGCTTCAATATTTTCACAAAGGAAGGAGGAGCTAGGATGGAAAATCTCCGTGAGATTTTACAAATTACCATGAGAAGATTCGGTGTGCTTGATAAAAATTGTTGTTCTGTTGGAAAAACAGAAATATCGCTTGTCCAAAGTCATATTTTATATGAAATTGATAAGAGAAGTAATCCGTCAATGCAAGAAATAGCAGAGCTTCTTGGAATGGACATTACAACCTTTAGTAGGCAAATTCAATCTTTAGCAAAAATGGAATTAGTGAATAAGCAGCAATCCATGACAGATAAAAGAGTATATGTACTCCAATTAACAACACAAGGAAAAGCAATTGCGACTTCTATTGATACGCAAATGAATCAATATTTAGAGGAAGTTCTCTCTTTTATGTCAGACTTTGAAAAAGAAACCGTCATTCGTTCGCTAAAGTTATTGAATAGTTCCATGGCAAAAAGCAATATGTGCTGTCATCCAGTTAAGTAATGAGGAAAATAAAGTGGCTGTGTTAGATATATTTCCTAATATAGCCTGTGTATAATGCTTGTATTTTACAAGTAAAAGGAGGGATGTTAGATGTGGTACGAAGTGCTGAAAAACTTCGCATGGTTAGTAATGGAATTAACTGTTCTTTTTGTGGTTGTATCTTTTGTTGTTAACTTGCTACAAGGCTTTGTTCGCTATGACAAAGTGGAGATATGGATGAAAAAGACCCCACCCATTGTTAGTGCGCTTATTGCAGTTGTTTTTGCTTTTATCACCCCTTTTTGTTCCTGTTCTACCATACCGGTTGTGGTGAATTTATTGAAAAATAAAATCCGTTTTAGCACCGTTATGATTTTTCTATTCACTTCCCCAGTTCTAGATCCAACTATCCTTACCGTGATGGTTGTTCTAATGGGATGGGAAGTAGCTCTCTATTATACAGTAATCACGACGATTCTTTCGATTATCCTTGGCTTTGCACTAGAGAGATGGGGGTTCGAAAAAGAAGTGAAAAATGTCATTATAAAAAATGATCTTCAAGCAGAGAAGAGATTTAGCTTAAAAAACACGGTTTCAGAAATTTTAACCTTAATGAAAACTGTTTATCCCTTTTTGTTAATAGGGGCAGGTATTGGAGCGGTGATAGGAGGAATCGTGCCGACAGAGTTTGTTGCAACCTACTTAGGCGGAGAGAATTGGTGGCTGATTCCGATTGCTGCAATTATCGGTATTCCTTTATATATTCGGTTATCTTCAATGATTCCGATTTCTCAAATTCTGATTGCCAAAGGGATGGCACTTGGACCGGTAATGGCAATGATGATTAGCTCAGCAGGAGCAAGTCTCCCGGAGTTAAGCTTATTAAATAGCATTTTTAAGCGAAAATTAGTGTTTGCGTTTGTATTATCCGTTTTCTCGATGTCCACGATTTCAGGCTTTTTGTTTTATTTTATATAAGGGAAACCAATTCGTAGGAGGAATGATTTATCATGAACATTTTGAAAAAAATATTCAAAAAAGAGCAGAAAAATGATTGCTGTAACATTATGATAGAAGAAGTAGGAGAAAAGCAAGAGGGCTGCTGCGAGGGAAAGGAGGAGAGAAAGGATGAGCGTAAAGCTTGAGAAGATTTTGAAAGCGCATTGGACAGAGATAGCAGCTATCTATAGATTGGGTATTCAATCTAGACAAGCCACTTTTGAGACTGATGTTCCAGATTGGGAGAAATGGAGCAGTAGTAAAGATCTGTCTACCAGTTTTGTTTTAATAGATGAAGAGGCGAATAGAGTGATTGGTTGGGCTGCTATCAGTAAAGTATCGAATCGCTGTGTGTATCAAGGAGTTGGGGAGCATAGTGTTTATTTACATCCTGATTATCATCACAAAGGTTATGGGAAATTCTTATTAGATGAATTAATTGAACATTCTGAATCAAATGGCTACTGGACACTGCAATCAGGTATTTTTCCAGAAAATATTGCGAGTATCCAGCTTCATAAAAGCTGCGGATTCAGAAGTGTTGGGATTCGTGAGAAAATTGGAAAGCTAGACGGTGAGTGGAGAGATGTTGTATTGATGGAAAGAAGAAGTACGAAATATTGACTTTTTAAGCCGAGAAGGAGGAAGGTTACCTTCTCGACTCTTTCAGATTATACGGAAGGTTGCTCTAAATTCAACGTCATAAACACACTATTCGGATCTTCCTCATAATCCGAAAATGGCTCGCAATACTCAAATCCTAATCTTTCATATAGTCTTTTGGCAGGCAGGAAAGCATCCATGGAACCTGTCTCTAAACTTAATCGGCTATAGCCGCGATTTTTGGCTTCGGCGATAATATGGAGAAGTAGCTTTTTTGCTACGCCTTTACGCAAATGATGAGGAGATGTCTTCATAGACTTTATTTCGCCGTGCTTGTTATCTAGTTCTTTTAATGCACCGCAGCCGGTTAGCTCCCCGTCCTCCCATGCACTCCAAAAGGTTACTTCTGGTTTTCTCAATCCTTCCACATCTAATGCATGTATGCTTTCAGGAGGGGAGTGGAGGGTCATGCTATGTAAGTGATCTTCCAATAAAGCAATGACTTCTTTTGAGGTAACATGATCGATAATAATTTTCATCCCATCAATCCTTTCTAATTATTTATTCCTATTTTACTTTTTTCCTTATTCGAGTGGAATGGATTATGCATAATTTAACTGGAAATATTTAATGAAATATCTTTATTTAAAAATATTTGCCTTAGAGGTATTTTGTTTGTTATGATATTCACATTAGTTTTAAATTTGTAAGAGGGAAAGGAAAATGCAATAAAATGAATGTATTAGTAGTAAAAGCAAACAATCGCCCAGCTTCTGAAGCTGTATCAAGCAAAATGTATGAAACGTTTATGGAGTCTATTAAAGGTGCTGAAAACCTTAATGTAAATGTATATGATGTATATGCAGAAGATACTCCTTACTTTGGTCAAGAATTATTCGATGCTTTCGGTAAAGTACAAAGCGGAACAGAATTAACAGATATAGAGCAACGTTTATTAGCTGCAAAACAAAAAGCAATGGATGCTTTAACTGCTGCTGATTTAGTAGTATTCGCATTCCCGCTTTGGAACTTAACTATTCCAGCTAAATTACAAACGTTTATTGATTATGTATATGCTGCAGGTTTTGCATTTAAATTTGATGCAGAAGGTAACATGATTCAACTAATGACAGATAAAAAAGCAATTATTTTAAACGCTCGTGGTGGTATTTACTCTACTCCAGAAGCTGCTTCATCTGAAATGGCTGTTAATTATATGCGTGCAGTATTTGGTGGCGTATTTGGAATGGAAATTATGGATGAGGTTATTATCGAAGGACATAACGCAATGCCTGATAAAGCTGCTTCTATCATTGAAGAAGGTTTACAAAAAGTTGCTGCTGTTGCAAATAAATTAGTAGCACAAACTGTTTAATAGAAATTAACTAGATTAAATAGAGTAACTCCGTCTGAAAATAATTTTTCAAACGGAGTTTTTTTATGGGAAAAAGTTTATACTAGGAAAAGGGCAAATTTAGGACATATGTCCTTTTCCTATTTTTAGAATTCGATTATCTTTATAAAGGAAATTAAATAGCAAGGAGTCGAAAAAATGAGAGGTATATTATTTGCGTTTATGGGTGGTGCCTTTATTACCTTGCAAGGAGTGGCGAATGCAAGGATTAGCCAGGATATTGGTTCGTGGCAAGCCGCTACTATTACTCAGTTTACGGGATTTGTGTTAGCCCTTATCATTTTATTAGTAGTGAAAGAAGAAGCATTTTCAAAATATAAACAAGTTAAGCCATTATATTTAGCGGGAGGTTCCTTTGCATCGGTCGTTATTTTTAGCACGATTACAGCGATGCATTTAGTAGGGGCCACACTAACGATTTCCACTGCTTTAATTGCCCAGCTGTTTATGACCTTTATTATAGATAGCAATGGTTGGTTCGGTTTGGAGAAGCAGCAGATGAAGATGCCGCAGTTTATAGGAATTGGCATGATGATATTAGGTGTTCTTTTATTAAAAATGTAAGGAGACCCATCCGTGAAAGAGATTGGAAATGTAGAGCAAGTAGAAGAATATATGCGTAAATTTCAATTAGAAGCTATTTTTCCGGAAAAGTTGAAAGTGCATTTACATCTTTATGCTTTTAACCAAGGAGAATTTATTTGTACGCAAGGACAGGCATCTGAATATCTTTACATTTTGGTAGATGGAAAGATGAAAATATATACAACGACAGCAGAAGGAAAAACGTTAATTCTTTCTTTTAAAACACCAATAGAAATGGTTGGGGACGTTGAATATGTACGAAATACTGATATTCTTAATACAGTTGAAGCGATAACAGATGTAGTGGTAATAGGTGTCCATAAGCGGCATTTAAAGCAATATGCGAGTGACTATGCACCATTCCTACAGTTTTTGCTGGATATCATAACAAAGAAATTCTATATCAAATCGAGCTCAATGCGATTCAATTTGTTCTATCCCGTAGAAGTAAGATTGGCTAGTTATTTATTGTCTGTTTCTTTTGATAAAGAGGATCCTTTATACAATCAGGAACGAAATGAAATTAATTTAAAGGATACAGCGAATTTAATTGGCACTAGTTATCGCCACTTAAATAGAGTGATACAGCAATTTTGTCAGGCTGGTCTGATTGAACGGAAAAAGGGATTTATTGTGGTGAAAAATCGGGATGGTTTAACCAGCTTAGCTGGAAAAAGTATTTATGAAGAAGGATTGGGTGAATAAAACATGATATATGGCTTACTTATTGCGTTTATTAGCGGTAGTCTTGTTGGGGTACAAAACATCTTTAATAATCGTGTCAATCAGAAGGCGGGTCTTTGGGCTACGACTACTTTAGTATTAGCGCTAGGATTTATTGCTTCTTTTATTCTGGGCTTTATTACAGAAGGAATGGGTCTTTTTCATCTAGAAAATATGCAGACATGGTACTGGTTCAGCGGGATTATCGGTGTTGGTGTTGTTGTTTGTATGACAAAAGGAATCAGGCATTTGGGAGCAACGTATGCCGTTTCGATTTCCCTGTCCTCTCAACTTGTTTTTGCCTTATTATTCGATTCTTTTGGCTTATTGGGATTAGAGAAGGTTCCATTTACTCCACAGCAGTTAATAGGGGTCCTAGTCATTATCGGTGGAATTCTTGTTTTCAAAATGGGAGGAGCTTCAGAAAAGAAACAGCCTGTGAAAGAACTGGCGAAACGATAGGAGAGTATTTGTATGCAGGGGATAAGGAAAGATGATGGCAAAGCAATCGCGAAGAATAATCAAGTAATGGAGGAAGTAAGGAGCGTAAAGAAGTATCAAACTTTGCTTTTCGATGTAGACGATACACTGCTGGACTTTGCGGCTGCGGAAGACCAAGCTTTTCGGTTATTGCTGGAGGAGCAAGGAGTCTCTTATAAGGAAGAATGGAAAAGACAGTACCAGCAGCTAAATCAAGGCTTGTGGAAATCGTTTGAAGCAGGGGGAATTACGCGTGATGAGGTTGTTAATACAAGGTTTACTTTATTCTTTGAGAAGATGGGCAAGAAAGTAGATGGAGCTTTATTAGAACAAAGCTATCGTGAATATTTAGGAGAGGGAAACCAGCTGCTAGATGGAGCGATGGATTTAATCGTAAAGATTTCAAATCATTTTGATTTATATATTGTGACGAATGGCATGTCGGCAACACAAGAGAAACGATTAAAATCATCTGGTCTATATCCATTCTTTAAAGCTATTTTTGTCTCAGAGGATACGGGCTATCAAAAACCAATGAAGGAGTTCTTTGATTATTGTTTCGACCGAATTCCTTCCTTTAACAAGGAAACGGCTTTAATTATTGGCGATTCATTAAGCGCAGATATTCAAGGCGGGCATAATGCGGGAATCGATACTTGCTGGATTAACCCACTAAAGATGGATAATAGCTTGGATGTTCAGCCAACCTACGAAATCGCAAAATTAGAAGAGCTATTCCTTCTTTTAAAGAGAGAAAAACAATCGAGCCATTAAAGGAACGATTGTTTTTTATTATCCTTGTCTAATTTTCGAACAAAACCAATGCAGGTTCTTGAAAGGAGAAAAGTGCATGTTTCTGTCAATAAAGTATCATACCAATGCCAGCCTTTATTATATTTTATTAAATTTGTGTATTTTTCTAATAGAACCTCTATAAATGTCATTGGAATGCTAAAGTAAAATGATTTGAGTATAATTCCAGGCAATTTGGAATGTTGGCTTATTTGATTATAAGCAACGCAAGTGATTGGGAATAATAAATAATCAAATAAAATATTAATTTGAAAATGCTTTGGCAGAAACCGCACAGGGAAATTGAGCCATTTTTTTGAAGTGACAATGCTATCCACAAAACTGGATAAATATCCATTAAAAAAGAAGACGAGAAACCAGTCCTTTGCTGGTTTTTTTCTAAAGATAACTGGTAAAAGTCCAATTCCCAAAAGGAAAAGGAATCTTAATATTTTCCGTTCCACTTTCATCACCTGTCTAATTAGCAATATATCCGTCCATATGGTAGGGATAGTTTTTTCATAGTTTATCCAAAGGGAGAGAAAATATGAAAAAAGCATCTGTTCTGATGCTTTTAAGAAAATCTTCTTTTTTATAATGCGCTTTTTCGTTTAATTAATTCCGACTGAAGTAAAACAGTCTTTGGAATCTTTCGTTGATCCAGAATCTGTTCGAGGAGTAAAGAAACACCTGTTTTACATAGTTCCGGTATATCAATATGAAAGGTAGTCAATGGAGGTGAGACATACTTTGCGACACTAATATTATTCACGCTTATGATACTAACTCTGTTTGGAATGGATATATTATATTCATTAAAAGCCTGAAGACTGCCAACTGCAATCGGGTCAGAAGCAATAAAGAAGGCTGTGGGCAATTCCTCTTTTAAGTCGTCCATTACTTTTTTTGTAACCCTGTAGCCATCATTTACGGAAAAATGTCTTTCGCCAAAAATATACCTTTCGTCAAGTATTCCCAAATCCTTCATATGCATTCGAAACGCCTTAAATGATGCACAAGGGTTCTCCAATGCAACCAAGCAATATCCACAGACACTTCAAAAGCATTATCATAGTTTCTGGAAGAAGGATATTAGTGTTGATATTGTAACCCTAAATCAAGATATTACTTCTTATGATCTCGTGATGGCACCAATGCTTTATATGATGTCTAATGAAACCATTTCAAAGTTAGAAAACTATGTTGCAAATGGTGGAACGCTCGTAAGTTCTTATATTAGTGGGCTTGTTAATGAGACAGACCTTGCCCATCTATCAGGGTGGCCAACGTCCTTAAAACGTATATTTGGGATGGGAGTAAAAGAAACAGATACACTTTATCCAAAAGATCGAAATGTGCTTGCTTATAATGGAAAGCAATATGAAATAAAGGATTACTGTACTATTTTGGAAGCGAAAGAAGCAGAAGTGTTAGGCACTTATATGGAAGACTTTTATCAAGGAAATCCTGCGGTTGTAAAAAATAGCTATGGGAAGGGAAAAGCTTATTTTATAGGTGCTAGAACGGAACAAGCATTTTTAGATGATTTATATGGGGATATCCAAAAGGAAATGAATCTCCAAGTGGAAAACGAAATTGTCCATGAAGATGGTGTATCGGTCCAAAGAAGGGAATCGGATGAGCATTGCTATTTATTTGTCATGAATTTTACAGAACAAAAGCAATCGATTACGGTAAAAGAGCCTTTATACGACCTGCTTACAGAGGAGATAAAGCAAGAGCATATAGAACTTTTACCTTATGAAGTAATGGTATTGAAAAAAGAAAAGTAATATAGGCAATAACCAAAAAGGACGACAGATATTGTCGTCTTTTTGGTGCGTGCTAGGTTGTGACCATAGCACCGCCGTTTACATGAATCGTTTGTCCCGTCATATATGAGCCGTCGTCTGAGGCAAGCAGTACGTATACTGGGGCAATTTCGTATGGTTGGCCAGCACGTTTCATCGGCACATCCGAACCTAATGTAGCAATATTTTCAGCTGGTTGCGATGCGGGTTGGATAGGTGTCCAAAATGGGCCAGGTGCGACAGCGTTCACTCGGATGCCTTTACCGACGAGACTATTAGCTAATGCTCTTGTATAACTAACAATGGCCCCTTTTGTAGTTGTATAGTCAATCAATTGGCTTACGCCGATATAGGCAACTAGTGATGTTGTATTAACAATACTAGCTCCTTTTTTCAAGTGAGGCAAGGTTGCTTTTGTTAAGTGAAAATAAGCGTGAATATTAACATCGAAGGTTAGGTCCCATTGTTCATCAGATATCGCTGTTAAGTCATTCTGAAAAAATTGAACAGCTGCATTATTAACCAAAATATCAATTTTACCAAATGTTTCCAGCGTTTTCTGGACAATAGATTCACAATGTTCTTTTCTTCTCAGATCTCCTGGAATAAGCAAGCAAGAGCTTCCATAATGCTCGATTACCTGTTTAGTTGTTTCGGCATCTGTATGTTCATCATAGTAAGCGATAATGATATTTGCTCCCTCTTTTGCAAATGCCACTGCCACCGCTCTCCCGATTCCACTATCCCCGCCAGTGATAATGGCAATACGTCCTTTTAATTTACCTGTTCCGATATATTTAGGATTATCAAAAATGGGCAAGGGATCCATCAGGTATTCAAAACCAGGCTGTCTTGATTGGTGTTGCGGCGGAAAAGTCCATTCAATTTCTTCACATTTTGTTTCAGATCCATAATGCTTCTTATTCGTCACAAAATTAACCTCCATATGTTTTTTTAGGTTACTTAGTAACCTTGGTTTCAATATGGGTAGGGTGGAGAGGAAAGGTTGAGATAAGGATGGGTAGTAGGTGAAGGCTGCGTGGAATGATAAGTTGGGTTCATGGTTCCTCCGTTTTGGTCACACCCCGGTGGTGGTCCAAGAATAGTAGATTGATTAATTGGTGCTATTGTATTTGCATAGGCTGATTCATTTACGCAATAAGCTCTGTTAACAATCTCTTTTGGCAAAAAGCGTAAAAAATCAGAACCAAACACAATATCCGGTTTGGGCTGATCAAAGATAGTAAGGAAATGCGTATTGTTTCGCAATGCTACTATCCAATGAAACCAACCTTTGGGAAATTGGGATGCTTGCCCTGGCATTAGATGGTAAGTCATAATGCTTTGAGTAAAGGGATTGAAGACAGACGTCATAGCTTCTCCACTAATGACGAATACAAGTTCATTTACATTTGTGTGCCAGTGCGGCTGAACAATGATTCCCTGATTAAGATGCACATTGAATAATCCAGTATGTATAGCCGGCATTTGATCAGAAAATAATTGTGTAATGTAATTATAAGAATCCCTTCTATAATTAACAGACTGGGTCGAATCACCAAAGAGCTGGAAGGAAGGAGAAGCTGGATTAACAGACATATACAAGCCTCCTATTTTTTAAGTAGAAAATTAATATGGATTACTAGCTTAAATATATACAAAACGAGGTTGGCCTATGAGTGGAAAATTAGTTTTGATTTGCAATGGAGATGATTTAGAGTTGTGGAGTTGAGTAAAAGTTTGAAAGGATTAGGGGAAGCTATAATATATGCTCCGAATTAAGGGGATACAATCTAACTTCGCAGAAATAGTCCGAAAAAAGAAGATATGATCCAAACGATGAAAATATGAACCAAACGCCAAAATATAATTCCAAACCTAAACAAAAAACACCACCCAATCAAAAATGATTAAAGTGGTGCAATATATTCATAACCTAATCTCAATCGTGGAAATTCATACCATCTGTTACTTCTTTAACAATGCCAGCACGAATGACAAAATCACCAAAGTGTTCATTTTCTATGCGTTCTTTTGCAAAACGTGGGAGCAAGACGCGAAGTTCAGACAAGATTTCTTCCTCGCCGACATTTTCGCGATATAGTTTGCTTAAACGGCTTCCGTTGAAGGCAGCGCCTAAGTACATATTGTATTTTCCAGGACCTTTCCCAATAAAGCCGATTTCTCCTAAAGCATGGCGAGCACAGCCATTTGGACAGCCTGTCATACGAATCGTAATTTCTTCTTCTCTCAACCCGTTTTCATCGACAATTTCTTCAATCTTATCAATTAAGACTGGTAAGTATCGTTCTGCTTCTGCCATCGCAAGCCCACACGTTGGTAGGGACACACAGGCAATAGAATTGCGACGCAGTGCGGAGAAACGTTTGCCATCCATTATGCCGTATTGCTCTATTAAATGAGCAATCTGCTTTTTACTGCGGCTTGATACATTGGCGATAACTAAATTTTGATTAGCTGTTAATCGAAAATCGCCAGTATGTACTTTAGCAATTTCGCGTAAACCGGTCATTAAAGGATAGCTTTCATAGTCTTTAATGCGACCGCCTTCGACAAATAAAGTGAAATGCCATTTTCCTTTTATTCCTTTTTCCCAGCCATAGCGGTCACCATTATGATTGAAGTGGAATTCTCTCGCTTCTTGCAGCTTCCAGCCTAAACGATTCTCTAATTCTTCCACAACATTCTCTAAGCCGAGGCGATCTACGGTATACTTAAACCGAGCATTTTTACGAACAGAGCGATTTCCGTAATCACGTTGAATGGTAATAACTTTTTCAGCAAGTTCTAAAATTTGTTCTGGTGTACAGAATCCAATTACTTTTGCGAGCTGAGGATAAGTTGCTTTATCTCCATGGGTCATTCCCATTCCGCCGCCAATGGCAACGTTAAAGCCAACTAATTCTTCCTTCTCCGTAATAGCGATAAACCCAAGATCTTGGGAGAATACATCGATATCATTAGAAGGAGGAACTGCAATTCCAATTTTAAATTTTCTAGGTAAATATAATTTTCCATACATTGGCTCTACTTCTGTTTCCTCCACACTTGGAGTGAAAGCTACTTTTTCCTTATCTAACCATAGCTCATGATAAGCTTGTGTACGAGGCAATAAATGATCACTTAATTTTTGAGACCATTGATATACGTCACTATGCAATGCTGATTGATAAGGATTTGGATTACACATTACATTACGGTTTACATCACCGCAAGCTGCAATTGTATCTAATAAGGATTGATGGATATCTTGGATTGTTTGTTTCATATTCCATTTTAAAATGCCGTGCATTTGGAATGCTTGGCGTGTTGTCAATTTTAATGTATTATTTCCATACTTCTGTGCCAATTCATCCATTGTTAACCATTGTGCTGGTGTAGCTACCCCACCAGGAGTTCGGACGCGGAGCATAAATTGATAGGCAGGCTCCAATTTTTGTTTTGCGCGCTCATTTCGAATATCACGATCATCCTGTAAATAGCTTCCGTGGAATTTCATTAAGCGGTTATCATCCTCTGAAATGCCTGAGCTTAATTCTTCCTCCATGGATTCCTTTAAAGTTCCACGTAAGTAATTGCTTTCTTCTTTTATGCGCTCCACATCACTTGGTGGTCCTTCTGGGGCTTTTAATACTTGTTTTGCCATTTTAGAAAAACTCCTTTCCTGCAATATTATTAGTAAACATCTCGTTGGTAACGTTTGTTTTGTTTCATGGCTGCTACATATTCCTCAGCTTGTTCTAAGGACATTTGACCTTCTTTTTGAATAATAGCAAGAAGAGTTTGATGAACATCATGCGCCATATGCTTTTCATCTCCACAAATATAAAGAACAGCTCCTTCTTCCAGCCATTCAAATAGCTCTTTACTATGCTCAAGCATACGGTGCTGAACATATACCTTTTCTGCTTTATCACGAGAAAAAGCAATATTCATTTTCGTTAACACACCATCTTTAAGCCAATTTTGCCATTCTGTTTGATAAAGGAAGTCTGTGACAAAATGCTGGTCTCCAAAGAATAGCCATGATTTTCCTTCTGCTCCTATTTCTTCTCTTTCTTGCAAGAAAGAACGGAATGGTGCAACTCCTGTCCCAGGACCAACCATAATAATAGGTGTGTCTGGATTTTCTGGAAGCTTGAAATTTTCATTGTTTTGTATATAGATAGGCAGCTTATCTCCTGGCTGAATACGCTCAGCAATTTGAACAGAGCAGACACCGCTGCGATCTCGTCCGTTTGCATGGTAACGCACGGCTCCGATGGTTAGATGTGCTTCATCTGGATTTGCCTTATAGCTGCTGGCAATGGAATAAAGACGAGTCGGCAGTTTACGAAGCAAGGATGCGAATGTTTGTGCATTTGTCTCTAACGGTCCAAAATCTCGGATAAGATCTAATATGTCACGACCATTTATATATGCTTTTAGTTTTTCTTCATTTCCTTTAGCTAGTAGCTCGTCTAGAGATGGATTTGCTGCTATTTTTGCAAATTTTTCTAACAGTGGCTTTGTTAAAACAGTAATTTCATAGTATGTTAATAAAGCTTCGCGAAATGCTAGAACTTTCCCTTGTTTATTTATCGATACACTTTCTGTAGGAGAGAATCCTAGTTCCTTTACTAAAAGATCTACTAGATCTGGGTCATTATTAGGAAATATCCCGAGGCTGTCACCAGGCTCAAAGCTAATACCAGAATCCTCAAGAGAAAGCTCTACATGCAATGTTTCTTTATTGGAACCTTGACCATTTAAATTAATGACGTCAAGTACCTCCGCATAATAGGGATTGCTGCGGGAATAGCCAGAATCTCGAATAGATTGTGGTGTTGTGCTTATTGGATTAGGGGCTGTTGACTCTCCTTGAAGGTTCAAGCTGTTAACAACGCCTGAGAACCATTCGCTTGCTGGCTCATCATAATCGAGATCACAATCCACACGTGGGTATAGTCTTGTTCCGCCTAATTCTTCTAAACGTGTATCAAATTGTTTTCCTGTTTCACAAAAGAACTCATAAGAGCTATCGCCAAGCGCCAACACCGAGTATTGGAAATCCTCAAGCTTTGGAGCTCTTTTTCCATGTAAGAATTCATGGATAGCTATTGCGGTATCTGGTGGATCACCTTCTCCATGAGTGCTAACAATAATAAGAAGATTTCGTATTTTTTTAAGATTATTAGGCTTAAAATCAGCCATCGACTGTACTGTGACATTAAATCCTAATTCCTTTAAACGACTGCCGTGACCCTTGGCAAGGCTTTGTGCATTACCAGTTTGCGATCCAAAAAGAATGGTAATGTCTTTTGTAGTCGGAGTAGCTACCTGTTGTTCCGTTAATGAAGTAGTTAGGCTAGGTTCTCCTGCTGTTGTTGCGACTGCTGCTGTGGAAGCAGATAAATAACCATTTAGCCAAATTTTCTGTGATTCAGTTAAAGTTGGTAAAAGACGGTTTAATAATTCGGTTTGTTCTTGATTAAAGGGACTGTTTATTACTTGAAGCTGCAACACTTTCACCTCGCATAGATAATAGCATTTCTTTTTATAGTTTGATTAGTAAGATAATTCTTGAGATTTATTTTATAATGAAAAGAGAGGATTGTCACTGCGAATTTATTAATCCTATCAGACAAATCGGATTAGAAATATAAAAGTAGCCTGTTACTTTTTTGAACAAGCAGGGGGATGATATATCTTCTAAAAAGATTAGTCTTTATAATTTTAATAGCACTACAAAAGCTATCTGATAAGGATTCACCTAATAAATGACTGCAAGTTGTTAGGCGTCATAATGGCATACAATTCAACCATGAAAGTGGTCTGCCTAAACTTTCCTCGTATTACACGTACTCTAATTGTACTTTACTGTAAATAAAAGAATGAGTAAAATACATATAATTAATTGCAACTATTAGTAATTCTAATAACTGAAAGCTAAGATGGAGGAAAAGTATGCAATATGATGCGTTAAAGACATTTGTGACACTTGTTGAAGTGAAGAATTTTACAAAGACAGCAGAAATGCTCCTTATGAGTCAGCCTAGTGTTAGTCTGCATATAAAAAACCTCGAAAAAGAATTCCAGACAAAATTATTGGAACGCTCACCAAAGTATTTAAAAGTAACGCCAACAGGCCAGATGCTATATGATTGTGCCGTTCAGATGATTCGCTTATATGAACAGACGAGACAGCATATCTTGGAGCACCATCATGCAATAAAAGGGGAACTGAAAATAGGCGCAAGTTTTACGATTGGCGAATATATTTTGCCTTCCGTACTGCTTGATTTGCAAAAGCAGCATCCTGAATTGCAAATACAAGTAACGATTGGAAACACAGAAGAAATTGTCCAAGCAGTAAGATTATATGAAGTAGACATTGGTTTAATTGAAGGGCAGACAAATGATAAGGAACTGCAGGTTATTCCTTTTATGGAAGATGAGCTATACATTGTCGCATCTATGAATCACCCTTTAGCATACCGAGAAGAAATTTCGATTTCAGAACTACATGATCAAGCGTGGATTACAAGAGAGGTTGGATCAGGGACGAGAGAATACTTAAATCATGTCATTCGCTCCAATGGCTTAAGAGCCCAATCCTTCTTAACCATTAGTAGTAATCAAGGCATCAAGGAGACACTGATTAATGGAAATGGTTTATCGCTTTTATCAAAAAGTGTCATTGAAAGGGATGTAAACAACGGGAATCTGTGTATTATTTCAGTGATAAATACTCGCTTTACAAGAAGGCTATCCTATTTATTTGCACCAATTATGAAGGAGAAACAAAATGTTCTTACCTTTATTGAGACATTAAAGGAGACATTTCCCTATAATGATTAATAATCATTGGCTGTTTTCTAAAGGATTGTTGTTTTTTCAATAGGAAAAAGAATTAGTTGGTAAAATGGAGCAGCCGGAATACATAAAGACTCCTGTGGGATTAGCGAGACAGTCTGAGACCCCGGAGGAGAAGCGGAGGAGGCTAAGCGCGAGCGCCACGGAAAGCGAAGTGTATTCCGGCTGCGGGTAATCGTAACAAACTTTACGAAAATAGCCATATCATTTAAAGTGGGGCATATGTATAACAGCAAGTAATTAATCTCATTCTAAAGGAAAAAGCAGAAAATCCTTCTTATATCATAGAAAAATAACTAGTGTTTGTAGTATGATAACAAAGGAATTTTATTAAAAGAAGGAAAAGCAAGTAACTGCTTTTTCTAAATAAGGAGAACTACTTGCCTATGAAAAAAAGAAATAAAACAACTCGTTTGGTTCTACTAGGTCTGCTTACCGCAATTATTATTATTCAAACTATTATTCCGATATTAGGATATATTCCGACTCCTATACTGAGTTTAACGATTATTCAGGTTACGGTTATTATTGCAGCTATCGTATTAGGACCAGTAGATGGTGCAATTATTGGAGGCGTTTGGGGAGTCATTACGTTCGTTCGAGCGTTCACCTATCCAACAAGTCCCCTTGCGCCGATTATTTTTACAAACCCATTAATATCTGTTTTTCCAAGAGTGATGATTGGAGTAGTGGCAGGGCTGTTATTTTATAAAGTGCTGAAGAATAGAATGAATGAGACGATTGCGATGAGTATTTCTGGTGTGGTAGGGTCACTAACCAATACGATTCTTGTGTTAGGATTTGTCTACTTATTTGTAAGAGAGCGCTATGCAAATGCAATTGGAGTGAATGTTGAAGATCTTCTGCCAGCAATACTAGCGATAGTTGGCACAAATGGTGTTCCAGAAGCAATTCTATCAGGTATTCTTACACCAATTATAGCAAAGCCGTTGTTAAAGATAAGAAAAAAATAAGGAACAGAAAATGAGGCTGGGACATAAGCATTTCAATCAATAATAAACACAATCTATAATGTAATTAATTCGCATTCATGTTCGTATTTATTATTTCAGATAAAGGTATAAAAACTACTTAGTTTATACACGTGACTAAAGTTAAAAACATAGATAACCATCATGTGAAAGTAGAAGCTTTATTTAAGAGATAAATTAGAGATTGTTAGTCTTTACAGATTGGTTATTTCGTTTTGTCCCTGCCTTATTTTTGCAACAAGGTTATTTTTTTATTATCAGTCATGCACCAGTAAAATGTTTTTTTATATAATGATAATAATTATTCCTTCTTAAATACTAGGAAATAAAAAAATATAATTCCGACTAAACAACTAGAAAAACTTATTGACAATAATAGCAATTATGATAAAATTTAGAAAATAACGATGCTTATCAAGAGTGACTGAGGGAATTGGCCCTAAGAAGTCCGGCAACCTGCTAAAGTGCAAGGTGCCAAATCCACCAAAATGGATAGCCATTTTGAAAGATAAGGTAAGAATAATTACCTGCTATCTTTCCAAATGGAAGGATTTTTTTAGCGTTTATGCATGATTTCTACAATGGATAAATCCAAGCGGTCATTTGCTAAGAGTTTTCGGTACAATAAATGTCTGGCGCAAGCGCTATGCAAATGGTTAATAAGGATTTCACCTTTCTAAGGAGGGATTTGTTGGTGGGGGAAACAAATCAGCTGGACAAAGTGAAGACTCAATTAGAGGAAATTTTAAAGACAATGCAATTTGGATCTGTCACGTTAGTGGTACAGGATGGGAAAATTATTCAAATTGAAAAAAATGAAAAAATACGCTTAGGAAAATAATTTAGGCGTTTTATAAAGAAGCTGACTAGATAAACTAGAGGCAACTTTAACTGAGAAAGTGGTTAAAGCTGCCTTTTTGCATAAAATGGCATTTAATCAACGGGATAGTCGATTAAAGAAAATAATGGTTGGTTATACGCAGATAACCAGATGCTTACGCTTTTCTAATAGGAATGGAGGATTGTTTATGAGTAAGTTATTAACCTATGAAACAATTGATACGTATCCTCCTGTTGACTTTTCGAGTGAAACGGAGACAAAGGGAGCTTTAGAAGTTTTAAAGTGGGCCTATGATACGTATAAAGATGATATTGTCTATGCATGTAGCTTTGGAATTGAAGGGATTGTGCTAATTGATTTAATCTCGAAAATAAAAAAAGATGCTCATATTGTCTTTTTAGATACAGATGTACATTTTGATGAAACCTACGAATTAATTGATAAAGTGAAAAAACGGTATCCTGATTTGCAAATAGAAATGAAAAAGCCGGCTATTACATTAGAAGAACAGGCAGCTCAATATGGAGAGGAGCTTTGGCTATCTAATCCAAATAAGTGCTGTGAAATTAGGAAGGTGATTCCTTTAAATGAAGTACTATCTGAGCCGATTGCTTGGATATCTGGACTTAGAAGAGAACAGTCGGAAACAAGAAAAAACACACAATATCTTAATAAAGATAATAAATTTAAGTCGATTAAAGTTTGTCCACTTATTCATTGGACATGGAAGGATGTTTGGAGATACGCCCATAAGAATTCTTTAGATTACAATATTCTTCATGATAAAGGTTATCCTAGCATTGGCTGCAGAACATGTACACAGCCAGCTATTAATATGGATGATTTACGTTCTGGAAGATGGACAGGAAAAGGAAAAACAGAATGCGGGTTACACTTACAATAATGAGTAGAGGTACAGGGGTATGATCGTTGTTCTAGCAGGTATTATGTCATTGTTTTTTGCAATGAACATTGGCGCAAGTGGTGCAGCAGCAAGTCTTGGTGTTGCATATGGATCAGGCGCTATTCCCAAAAAGAGAGTAGCTTTGCTCATATGTGCAGTTGCAATCTTACTAGGGGCAGTTATTGGCGGAAGTGAAGTAGTAAAAACAGTTGGAGAAGGGTTAATTCCAAGCAATATCCTTGATGCCAAAATCGTTTTAATTATTTTATCATCAGCTGCTCTTTCCTTATTTATTGCTAATATAATGGGGATTCCCCTTTCAACAAGTGAAATTACAGTTGGTAGTGTAGTAGGAGTAGGTGTAGCTTTTAAAAGCTTATATATTGCGAATATATTATGGATTGTCTTTTTTTGGATTTTAGTTCCTATCGTTTCTTTTTTTATTGCTTTAGGGGCTGGAAAATATATAAGAAAGCTTGAAAGTCAAAATGAATGGATACGTAATCCAAGTAATGAAAAATATTTATCTATTTTTGTCATTATTGTTGGCTGCTTTGAAGCTTTCTCTGCTGGGATGAACAATGTCGCAAACTCTATTGGACCATTAGTTGGCGCAAACATGATATCTATGCAAACAGGAGTAGTTGTAGGTGGTTTTTTCATTGCAATTGGAGCCTTTTTGTTAGGCGGAAGAGTACTCCAGACTAATGGAAAGAAAATTGTCCAATTTAGCAAGCTCGAAGGAGGACTCATTTCAGGAACAGGTGCAACACTTGTTATGATTGCTTCTATATTTGGATTGCCAGTGCCATTAACACAGGTCACAAGTTCAGCAATTATTGGCATTGGAGTATCAAAGAATGGATATGGAATGCTGAAAAAGAAATTAGTGCTCAGAATATTTAAGGTATGGATTGTTTCGCCAGTCTTATCATTAGTTATTTCTTATAGTCTAATTCAATTATTCATAAAAGCAGATATCTATAATGTACTTATAATTCTCAGTGTTTGTATTGCAACACTTGGAATTATAAGCTTGATGAAAACCATTCGAGAAGATAATAGCACTATTTATGAAGACGGTGGCGGGATTTAATAGAACAAACTGAAAAAAGGATTTTTATACCTAAAAAAACAATCAAAAACGAAAGGTGTGCTAAAAATGGCTTTAAGTCAACCACACGGTGGAAAATTAATTAATTTATACGATCCTAAATTTGATGTATCTGAACTAAAGGTAGAACTAGAAATTGACACGGTTGCACTTAGTGATCTGGAGCTAATTGGAAACGGAGCATATAGCCCGCTAACAGGATTTCTATCACAAAAAGATTATGAAGCAGTGGTGGAAAATATGCACTTATCTACTGGAGAAGTGTGGAGTATTCCTATTACATTACCTATTTCACAGGAACAATCAGAATCTATTAATCTTCACGATACGATAAAGTTAGTATATCAAGGAGAAGTGTATGGTGTACTGACAGTTGAGGATATTTACATTCCAGATAAAGATAAAGAGGCAGTATCTGTTTACCGTACAGATGATTTAGCACATCCGGGTGTTAAGAAAATGTTTGATCGAGGAAATATTTATCTTGGCGGACCCATTAAACTAGTAAAGAAAGTAGATAAAACAGATTTTAGTAGTTTTTACTTAGATCCAGCAGAAACAAGAGCTGTGTTTGCGGAAAAGGGCTGGAAGACAGTAGTAGGGTTCCAAACAAGAAATCCAGTTCACCGTGCCCATGAATATATTCAAAAATCAGCGCTTGAAATTGTCGATGGTCTATTTTTAAACCCATTGGTAGGAGAAACAAAGTCTGATGATATTCCCGCAGATGTTCGTATGGAAAGCTATCAAGTGCTATTGAAAAACTACTATCCAGAAGAGCGTGTTTTTCTAGCTGTATTTCCAGCGGCTATGCGCTATGCAGGCCCAAGAGAAGCGGTGTTCCATGCGATGGTAAGAAAGAACTATGGCTGTACTCATTTTATTGTAGGTCGTGATCATGCAGGAGTTGGAAGCTACTATGGAACATATGATGCACAAAGAATCTTTGCTCAATTTACCCAAGATGAGCTAGGCATTAATCTTTTATTCTTTGAACATAGTTTCTATTGTAAGAAATGTGAAAACATGGCTTCTACAAAGACTTGCCCACACGGTAGTGAACATCATGAAATTTTATCTGGTACAAAGGTTCGTGAGCTTTTAAGAAACGGAGAAATTCCACCAAGTACATTTAGCCGTAAAGAAGTAGTGGAAGTGCTAATCAAAGGATTACAAAAACAAGAAATCCATTCTTAAAGGAGAGAGTAAGCTTTGAGCCAAAGTACAAATATCACATGGCATGATCATGCTGTAACAAAAAAGGATAGAAGAGAAAAAAATAAGCATCATAGCTATGTCCTATGGTTTACAGGGTTATCTGGCTCTGGAAAATCAACGGTTGCAAATGCTGTCGCCAAAAGATTATTTGACGATCAGACAAATAGCTATGTCCTAGATGGAGATAATATCCGTTTTGGAATTAATAAAGACTTAGGATTTTCTGATGAGGATCGAAAAGAAAACATCAGAAGGATTGGAGAAGTAAGTAAGCTTTTTGTAGATAGTGGGCATGTAGTACTAACCGCCTTCATTTCTCCATTTCGTGAAGATCGTGATAGGGTTAGAGCTTTATTAGAGGAAAACGAGTTTATTGAAGTATATATAAAGTGTTCTTTAGAGGCTTGTGAAGCAAGGGATCCAAAAGGCTTGTACGAAAAGGCAAGGAAAGGCATCATTAAAGATTTTACAGGGATTAGTTCTCCATATGAGGAGCCCGTTCATCCCGAAATAGTAGTGGATACAGAAAAATATTCTATTGATGAGTGTGTGGAACAAATCGTACAATATTTAAAAGAAAAAGAATATTACATCTCTTAATGTAGGGAAAAGGAGAAACCTGGGCGTGGTCTGTGGAATAACTATCCGTTCATCGGTATTTCCTTTCCCTTCTTTTCATTAACCTAAGAGAAACAACGAGAAGGGTGGATAAAATGGGGAAAGTATATCTAGTTGGTGCAGGACCAGGAGATCCAGATTTAATAACGGTAAAAGGACTAAAATGTATCAAAAATGCAGATGTTATCTTATATGATCGCTTAGTAAATCGAGAGTTATTAGAATATGCGAGACCTAAGGCAGAACTGATTTATTGTGGCAAGCTTCCCCATCACCACGCTATGAAGCAGGAATTGATTAATCAAACGCTAGTTAAGCATGCCAAAAAAGGAAAGACAGTGACAAGGCTAAAGGGTGGTGATCCATTTGTATTTGGAAGGGGAGGAGAAGAAGCGGAAGAATTAGCAAAAAATCAGATTCCCTTTGAAATTGTGCCAGGAATTACAGCAGGCATTGCTGCCCCAAGCTATGCTGGTATCCCGGTGACGCACCGTGATTATGGATCTTCCTTTGCCTTTGTAACCGGTCATATGAAAAATGGGGAGGAAGACCATATAAAATGGGAAGCACTTTCGCAAATTGATACCCTTGCTATCTATATGGGAGTAAAAAATCTTCCATCTATTCAGTCAAAGCTGCTCTCTTTTGGAAAAAAAAGCACAACCCCTGTTGCTTTAATAAATTGGGGCACAACTCTAAAGCAAAAGACGATTGTAACGGATATGCAGCATATGATAGAAGATGCGGAAAAAGGGAAAATTGAAAATCCATGTATGATTGTCATTGGAGAGGTAGTAAAAATGCGAGAGAAAATCCAATGGTTTGAAGATAGCTTCGGAGAGGACATGCAAAAAGAGGTGGTTTTATAATGGAAGCAATATTATATATCTGTCATGGAAGCAGGGTAAAGAAAGCCAGTGCGCAGGCTATCTCCTTTGTAAAGAAGTGTATGGAGAGCAATGAATTTAAAGGGATACAAGAATACTCCTTTTTAGAATTGTCGGAGCCTTCCATAGAAGAGGGGTTTCGAAATTGTATTGAAAAAGGAGCCACTATTGTTCATATCATCCCTGTGTTGCTTCTCACGGCAGCACATGCTAAAAAAGATATTCCGGAAATATTAGAAAAGCTTTCGATAGAATATCCCCATGTTCACATAAAATATGGCAAACCAATCGGTGTTCATCCTCAAATGGTTGAAATTGTTGCAGATAAGATTAAACGTACATCTATATATAAGAAAACAAAGGAGGAAGTACTTGTAATTCTTGTTGGGCGTGGCAGCAGTGATCCGGATGTAAAACGGGATCTATGCAAAATCGCTTCCCTAATTGAAACAGATGTAGACCGAATTGTTGTACAGGATTGCTATTTAACAGCTGCACAGCCTAGCTTTGAAGAAGCGCTTCAAATGGCTGACCAATCTTCTTATCGCCATGTGTTAGTTATTCCATATCTTTTGTTTACCGGAATTTTAATGAAATCGATGGAAAAAACAATAAATAAAATAAAGAGTATCGATAAAGAATACGTCCTCGCTCCTTATTTAGGTTATGACCCATTAATAGCAGGGATATTAAAAGAGAGAATAGATGAAATGATGGTAGGTAATGAATATGATCTCATTACTAGTTGAGTTAAAAGATAAACATTGTGTGGTAGTTGGTGGCGGCAAGATTGCCTATCGAAAGGTAATGATGCTTTTAGAGGAAGAAGCCAAGGTGACGGTAATCAGTCCTAAAGCATGCAGCGAAATAAATGAGCTTTCAAAGGATGAGAAAATAAAGCTAGTTCAAAGAAAAGCAGTTGAAGAAGATTTTTCCCATGCTTTTTTAACCATTGCTGCAACAAATGATATGCAAGAAAATCGTCATATCACGCAAAGACTTAAATCAATTAGCTTAGTAAATGATGCATCTGCCTATGAAGAGGGAAATTGCCAACTCCCAGCTAGCTTTAAAAAAGGGCGGTTACATTTAAGTGTTTCTACGAATGGTGCTAGTCCAAAACTGGCTAAAAGAATGAAGGAAGAATGGCAAGAGAAGTATGACGATAACTATATTGCGTATATGGACTTTTTATATGAGGTTCGAAACCTTTTAAAGCAAAAATTACTTCCTCCTGAAGTTTCCCATGCAATCTTAGAAGAAATATTAGATAATGCCTATAAAGATTCAAGTGAATTACGTTATATTTACTATGAAAAGCTCTTGAACCTCTAACCAAATGAGATGGTTTAGGGGTTTTTATATATGTTTTTTTGGACAGGCTGTTATATTGTGTGAATCACTGCCTCCATTATAGGAAGTAGACTTTACTTCGCTCCCAACATTTGATTGTTCTTCTATTAACTTCAATTTTTATCCAATTATCATATTGTATCCTTGTCATGTTTAACATATAATTTTTGTATAATGGTATTATTTTCATAACTTTTAAATAAATTATGACCAGTTTGAACGTAGCTTTCTTTTTAAATTGGTAGATTAATAGGAGGATACATGAGATTTAGTACAAAGCTTTATTTTGGTTTAGGAATTATCTTTGTTTTAATTACCATTCTAATTATTGTACTTATGGGTATGCTTCGGCAGCAAAATGACAACATGCATGTACTTGTTAATGAAAAGACAGAAAGAATAGATGCTGCATATATTTTAAAAAATGAAATTAATAACTTAAGTAGAGAAATCAATGAATTGTCCTCGCAATCGTCTAAAGATTTAAATGATAGAACAATTAGTCAAATGGAAGAAACACGTAAGGAAATAAATAAAGCTTACAATTTCTTGATAGATCAAGACAAAAGAGAAGAAACGCAGGAATTATTAGTACAGTTTTCGACCATTTATGATGTCTTTGAAGAAAGGGGTCAGCAAATAGTGGAAGCAGAAGACAAAAAAATGAATTCGGATTTTTGGACCAGAGAAAATGATGAAAAAAGTAGGCTGTTAGAAATTGCTAACTCTCTATATTCGATACAACTTAAGGATATGCAAGATGATTTAGAAAGTTCAAAGAAAACCTACGATATCGTTGTAGTGATGACATATATTTATATAATTGTTGGAGTTGTCAGCAGTATTTCTATTGCCATTTATTTAATAAGAGGGTTAACAAGAAACTTAAATAAAGTCACTACTGTCATGTCTGGAGTCTCTTATAAAAAGGGAATAAAATTTCCCCGATTAGAAATTGATTCAAAGGATGAAGTAGGAGAAATTGCGCGTGCTTTTAATGAAATGGTAACGACTTTAGAAAAGTATTCCAAAGATGAAATAGAAAGCAGGGCAAAAGCAGAAGAAAAAAGTTGGTTAGATTCACGTTTGGCAGAAATTACAACTGGTTTTTCAATGGTAGAAACAATGGAGTCGCTTGCTGATTATTTTATTAGTCAGATTACACCAGCAGTTGGAGCACAATATGGCATCTTTTATCAAATAAATAAAAAGGAACAAGCGCACTATCTAGAAGAAATAGCTCAATATGCCTTCCATGACCAAGGAAGGTCCCCGATTATTCAGCTAGGAGAAGGATTAGTAGGACAAGCAGCGAAGGAAAATAAAAGTATCAGTTTAATAGACATTCCGAAAGAATACATAAAGATTAAATCTGGTTCAGGAGAAGCAGAACCAAAACAAGTTCTTATTTATCCAATCTCCTATGAAGGAAAAGTATTAGCCATTGTGGAACTTGCGTCTTTACAATATTTTAGACCTGTTAAACAACGATTGCTTAAAGAGGTGGTGGAATATTTAGGTATATCCATTCACGGGATTATCAATCGACTAGAAGTTAAGCGATTATTGGAGGATGAGCAACGTTTAACAGAGGAGCTGCAAAGTCAATCAGAAGAGTTACAGGCTCAGCAGCAGGAATTAATGGCGATTAATGAGGAACTACAGACACAATATCGAGTTTCAGAGGAGAAAAATATAGAACTTGAAAAAATAGGGAAAGAGTTAGAGGAACAAGCGGAACAGTTAGTCTATAGCGCCCAATATAAATCTGAGTTTTTGGCAAATATGTCTCATGAACTTAGAACCCCTTTAAATAGCATGTTAATTTTATCACAAATGTTAGTGGAAAAAGAAAATGAAAATTTAAATGCAAAACAAATGCAATATTTGCAGACCATTTATTTTTCTGGAAATGAATTATTAAGATTGATCAATGAAATATTGGATTTAGAAAAAATAGAGACAGGATTAATGGAAATATTAGTAGAACCAGTAAAAATGGAGGAGATTCAATATTGTCTGAAAAACCAATTTGCTCCTATTGCCAATAAGAAAAAACTTGATTTTGCTATAAAAATGGAGGAAGAGGTTCCTACTTTTATTGAAACAGATGCCCATCGTCTGAACCAGGTATTAAAAAATTTATTGTCAAACGCTTTTAAATTTACGGAAAATGGCAGGATAGAATTGCTAATTCGATTGGAAAATTCTACAAATTTGGCTAAAACTAATGAAGGAGTAGTATCTTTCACCGTAAAGGATACTGGAATTGGAATTCCAAAGGAGAAAATGGACATAATATTTGAGCCTTTCAAGCAGGCAGATGGAACAATTAGTAGAAGATATGGGGGTACAGGTCTGGGGTTGTCAATCTGTAAGGAAATTACTCATTTGCTAGGAGGTAGATTGGAGGCAACCAGTATGGAAGGGATGGGAAGTTCTTTTTCTATCTATTTACCTATAATGGGCCAAAAACAGAAGGATGCGGTATTAGTTAATGAGAGATTGTTAAAGGAAGAGAGCTATCGACATACTGCTGTAGCCAATGGAGAAGTAATCGATACAATCCATTCTAATGAGAACGCTAATTTAAAAGGGAAAAAGGTATTAATTATAGATGATGATATCCGTAATATTTTTTCCATCCATGCTGCATTGGAAGAGTATAATATTGATATCCTTTATGCGGAAAATGGCAGGGATGGCATAAGTCTTTTAGAAGCAAATCCGGACGTTGATCTTGTATTAATGGATATTATGATGCCTGAAATGAGTGGCTTAGAAGCTATATCAATTATAAGGGAAAAGGAGGAGTTTAAAACATTGCCCATTATCGCAATAACTGCAAAAGCGATGAAACATAATCGAGAACAATGTATAGAAGCGGGTGCATCTGATTATATTAGTAAACCAGTAAACTTGGAACAGTTATATTCGCTCATTCAAGTTTGGCTTTATAAAGAATAGAGGGACGATACTGATATTCAGGAAACGTTAGTAAATGGCTTGTTAATAGATAGGAGGCTCAAATATAATTATGCAGTATTCGGCTCAATCTATAGAACAAAAGAAAAATCTATCTGCTTCAGTATCGGAACCAATCTATATTTTAATGGTAGATGACTTACAAGAAAACCTCTTAGCGTTAGAAGCAGTGTTAAACAATCCTCAGTATCATTTAGTTTTTGCAAAATCAGGGGAAGATGCTTTAAAATTCATTTTGACATATGATTTTGCTGTTATTTTGTTAGATGTCCAAATGCCAGGGCTAAATGGTTTTGAAACAGCAAAATTGATTAAAGAACGAAAAAAGTCCCGTCATATTCCTATTATTTTTATTACCGCTATCAGCCAAGATATGCAACATATTATGCAAGGATATCAAGTAGGTGCCATTGATTATATTGTAAAGCCATTCAATCCAGAAGCGTTGAAAAGCAAAGTAGCTCAGTTTGTTCAAATC
Source organism: Niallia sp. Sow4_A1 (assembly GCF_052116745.1). Taxonomy (NCBI): domain Bacteria; kingdom Bacillati; phylum Bacillota; class Bacilli; order Caryophanales; family Bacillaceae; genus Niallia; species Niallia sp. Sow4_A1. The sequence continues at coordinate 55,471 of NZ_JBQKKM010000022.1, forward strand.
TATGAAAGTCATACGAAAAGCCTCCATGAGATGAACTGGCAAACAACATCTGAATTGGAAAAAATGAATAAGGAACTAAGAATAACCAAAATGGATTTAACTAAAAATGCAGTCTTCTCTTCTATCTTACAGAAAGCATTGCAGGATACGATTGTTACTTTTGATGAAGAAGGAACAATTATTAGTGTAAATCCAAGTGTAAGAAGAATGTTTGGCTATGTAGAAGAAGATTTAATCGGTTCTTCTATTGAAGTGCTTTTACATTCGATTGAATCAGAGGTTTCTATAGAGACACCTATTACCTTTGATATGTTAGTTCCAAATTTTATTGGTAGAATGATAGAAGCAAAAGCTAAACGAAAAAATAATATTGTATTTCCTGTAGATCTATATATTGGGGACGCAATGGTTGAAGATTACCAACTATTTGTTTGTACAATTCGTGATATTTCCGAAAGAAAAGAGGTAGAACGCTTAAGAAAGCAACAAGTGGATCAACTAGAACATGCCGTGGAAGAAAGGACGCTAGAACTGTTATCCATGAATCATAAGCTACATAGAGAACGAGAAGAAAAATCGAAGGTAACAGATGATCTAATGCTTTCAGAAGGACGTTTCCGGCAAATATTTGAAGCAAGTCCATGCTTGATGGCAATTCGTTCCCTGCAAGATCCAACTTTTATTGCTGTAAATAAAAATTGGGTGAAAAGCACAGGATATACGATGGATGAGCTTAAGGAAGAAGGCTACCATTGGGAGATTTTTAAAGATGTAAATGGTATGGAAGAAAACTTTTATGAAGAAGATTGGCAGTTCCCTTTAAAAAATCAAAGAGTCATTTTTACGATAAAAAATGGAGAACAAAAGCAGGGATTATTATCTACCGAAATAATAACGATTCAGAATAAAAATTGTGTGTTAATTGTATTAAATGATATAACAGAAAGATTGGCTTTTGAAAAAGAAATGGCAAGGCTAGATCAATTAAATCTAGTTGGAGAAATGGCTGCGGGCATTGCACATGAAATTAGAAACCCAATGACAACAGTTCATGGATTCCTACAAATAGGAAAATCTAATCCATCCAATCTGTCATTAGAACATATGGAATTAATGATTGATGAATTGGATCGGGCTAATAAGATAATCAAGGAATTTCTTACGTTAGCTAAAAACAAGACAAGTGATAAGAGGCGATATTCGTTAAATAGAATTATTGAAATCATATTTCCATTAATTAATGCAGAAGCCTTATTGACAGGAAAAAAAGTTATTCTTCAATTGGGTGTTTGCCCAGAACTCTATTTGGATGAGAAAGAAATAAGGCAGCTTTTACTTAATTTAGCATTAAATGGATTAGAGGCAATGGAGGCAGAAGGAATTCTTACAATAAGAACATTCTGTAAAGGAAAGCATCTTGTGTTAGAAATCATTGATGGTGGTAATGGGATCGATGAGGAAATATTAAAGAAGCTAGGAACACCTTTTTTTACAACGAAGGACAATGGTACAGGACTGGGACTTGCTGTGTGTTATCGAATAGCAGAACGTCATATGGCAAGAATAAATGTTCAGACGAGCGAGAAGGGGACGAAATTCTCGGTATATTTTGAAATAGAGCAAGGAAAATTGGGATTGGCTTAGTTAGCAGTCTTCTATTTTTCTTTTTTTTTGGATGATTTTCGCTCTGTTTAGTAATAAGAAGCCTTTTTGTAATAGCGAAATATTTTTAAAGGAAAATCTTGCAGAACCATCGAACTTATATATATAAAATAGGGAGAAGGTGGGGATTTGTATGGTTCCACAAAGGGTTTCATTACTAACATTAGGAGCTTTGAGATTACCAGAATTGCGTAAGTTTTATCAACTTCTAGGATGGGAGGAAACGGAAGCTAGCTCAGATGAATATGCTGTTTTTAAGACGGCTGGTGTTTTCTTAACATTGTTTCCTTTAGAGGAATTGGCGAAGGATGCTGGGGTGGAGCTTCAAAGTCCGATCGAAGGCTTTAGGGGAGTTACTTTTGCTATCAATGTAAATGCAGCAGAGGAAATAGATAGTGTTATGGAAAAGGTAAGAATGGCAGGCGGGAAAATCCTTAGAGAGCCAAGTGATGCTTTTTGGGGCGGCAGAACCTCTTATTTCGCAGATCCAGAAAATAATCTTTGGGAAGTAGCTTGGAATCCGAGTTCTATTTTTGATGAAAGAGGATCAATGATTGATTTTTAAGAAGAAATGCAGAGGGCTGCCGTTAAGATTAGCCCTTGGATGGCAGGAGTAGTTGCTAAATGGACTTGAGAAATTTAATTAACATAAGAGGCTGGGACATAAGTATTTCAACCAACAACAAACACGAACTAAAATGTAATTAAATTACTTAAAAGTTCGTGTTTGTTTTTTTAGAAAAGGTTTAAAAAACGAAGTATAATGGAGCAGAGGACGCTCGACTCCTGCGGGAAATAGAGGAAAGGCTGAGACCCCGACGCATCGAGGGAGGCTTAGCTTTCTCCCCGGCGCATCGTGCGTCTGTAGCGCAATGGAACGACTTAGTTTTACACTTGACTATATTTAAAACATAGATACATGAGAAAGTAGCTTTATTTAAGAGCTAAATGAAAGATTGTTCGTCTTTAAAGATTAGTAATTTAGTTTTGTCCCAACCTCAATTAACAAAAAACCAATGGATTTCCCATTGGTTTTTTTTACCTACTATTTATGCTTTACAAAGTCCATCACATAACGAATATATTTATCATCTCTTGCCAGCCATACTCCATAATTTCTGCGTAGGAAAATTTCTCCTTGCAAGAAGGTAGAAAATGTTTGTTGGAGCTTTGTTTTTTTATGGTTAATGGCCCACTGGTTTCTGCTCACCTGATAAAGGAAGAACACTTCGTCCTGCTTGTTTTCAAATAGGGTACCAAGTGGAGAATCCTTCTTATTGTATTCATTCTTTTTCGGATCTTCACGTAGTGGTTCTAATGCAAAGGTATCTAAGCAGTAATTTTGGTAAGCCTTATCGGTTAAGTTGCAGCCAGAAGCCTTTACATGACCGCCACCTCCATAGGTGCCTGCTACTTTTGATACATCAACATGGTCATGAATTGTACGGAAACCAAGTTTTTTTCCGCCAATATTAACAATTGCTATGTAATCTAAATGAGGATATTCCTTTCCAAGTTCATTCCCTAATTCAGAATGATATTGTTCAGCATAAACCACGCCTGCATATAAACCGTCAATTTCTTTTTGGACAAGTTCCCGTCTTTTGCGGCGAATATAACGGTCAATTTTTTTCTCTTCCATATCTAGTATTTGTACTTCTAACTCATCAAAAAAGAAGTGATCATTTACCTTTAAGCGTGTTACCATTTTTTCAACGAATTCGTCAAAAGAAATAAGATAAAAAAGTGCGTTTAAACGTTGTGCTGCTAGATTATTGTTTTTTTCCCAATATAGCAATAGGTGGGATTTTGAGGTTATCTCCATCCTTTCCCCTGCTCCACACCGTACGTGCGATTTTCACCGCATACGGCGTTCCATCTTTCTTGTTAGATTAAATCATCTCTAAGTTACAAACCTTGCGATATGAGTTTAACTTGTTCAATTGGTTTGTGTTTAAGTTTAGTCCATTTTTCAATCGCTGAATTGTATTGCTATCCGTTGCATGTACTAATTTGTGTACATCAACATGAATAATTCTTAGATTTTTGTACTCATCCGTACCACCGATATCTGAAGGAATAAAATGATGGCAATGTACTAAATCGGCTTCTAAGAATTCTCCAGTAATTTCACATTTGCCCTGTACCATACTGTATCTTGAAATTCTATTGTCCATAAATTCAAGACTATATCCTACAAATTGATGTTTAGCGAGTATCGTTATTTGATACCCAATATCCGCTTGTAGTTTACTATGAATCAACTGTCTTCCCCGTTCGGTGAAAACCGTAAGATTTTGGTTAAAGTTCATAGCTGGACTGAATTTAATATCCGTTATTGGGTATAAAAACCTTCCACTGATTTTCCAAGTCTTTGCATTATTTTTACCATAGAACTTTTTATACGAAGGCGGTGCATTTGCGGTTGACACAAACTTTCCAATCGGACGAAAACGATTGTATTGCAGTCGAGATAGGTCGTAGGCAATTCTTGCAAATACTATGGATACCAACGAACTATGCTTGAAGTATCCATGAACTCCTAAAACAAAACTATTCCATTTCTGAATATTTCCTGCTGTTGGAGAGTTTCGTATTTCTAAAATTATTTCTCTGCCTCGTGCCTTTATTCTCTTGATACTTTTATCTCTGACATCACTACGAGTGACAAAACCACTTTTATGTTTAACTGCCCTAATTCGATAACCCAAGAACTCTGTCCCTTGTTTCCTAAGATTTATTACTTTGGACTTTTCAGGTGAAATATCCAAATTCAATCTATCTTTCAGATAAAGTCTAACTGCATGATACCATTTGTATGCTGTCTTAACATCTGTAGTTAAGATTTTGAAGTCATCCGCATATCTTACAAGATAACCTTGTTTGAGTTTGGTTTTCTTCAACGCATGGTTTCTGTGACTGTTAGTTGAGTAATCGAAATGTGAGGGATGGTCTTCCCATTGACTTGCTATCCACATATCTAAATCATGTAAAACTATGTTGGATAGTAGTGGTGAAAGAACTCCTCCCTGAGGAGTACCCTTTGTTGGTATTCCTACATTTCTGATTGGCGCTTTTAGAATTTTTCCAATTATCACAAGAACTCTTCTGTCTTGAATTCCCATATTCCATAATTGCTTGATGAGAACCCTATGGTTTACATTATCAAAGAATCCTTTGATGTCCATATCTACTGCATACTGCAATTTTGCAGTTTTGACTAGAAAGTTACATCTTGATATTGCATGATGTGCACTTCTTAGTGGTCTAAAACCATAACTATGTTTGAAGAATTTTGCCTCGGCAATTGGTTCTAAAATTTGCTTAATCATTTGTTGGATTAATCTATCCAACATTGTAGGTATCCCTAAAGGTCTTGTATCACCATTTTCTTTGGGAATCAAAACTCTTTTAACTGGTTTCGGCTTGTAGTTGTTTAGAGATTTACGAATTGTTCTTATAAAATCATCTTTACCGATGTTTTTATATTCTTCAATCGTGTAAGTATCCGTCCCAGGTGTCCCAGAACCCTTGTTTTTCTTGATTTTCCTGTAAGCCAGAAGGATATTTTCTTCAGATATTATTAGTTCATAAAGTCTGTTGAATTTCTTATCTTTTTGACTTTCTTTGTACAAGGTAGAGAATGTTTCCGTCATTGAATAGTATTCCCATTGACGTAAAGTCGTCTTCATTGTGGCTAATCACCAAATTCCTGTGCTTAGTTCCCACATTCCTACTCGACCGATGAAGTTCACTTTTAGATAATTTAACTAACTATATTCAGAAAGACTTGGGGCTATCCCTCCACGTTCATTACACGTTTCATTGGTACTGTGCCCCTACTCTCACAAGGATTAAACATGTTGCCATGTAACACTCCACTGATAGGTGTTTAATAAGTGTTCCTTGCTTTCTACGTTCCGATTCCTTTAGCTGTTACCATACGGACTTAGGTGGTTACTATAAGCCTGTGCACATTATAGTGTCATTGTTCACTATCCCGAATTTCGTCCCATGGGAAACCTACTTTTCGGTATTGCACGCCACAATAGTGGCAGTGGACTTTCGTACCACTTCGACATCTAGACCCTTACATTCGCAACTTCGTCAGATTCTTATGAATCATTCTCACCATATCCGTTTTATAGCCCTCCGACCTATCTGTAACCATATAATCCATTTATAGACTACTTAGGTTACATTCAGCCGACTTCACCAAGCTTCACACCCATGACTTCTATCAGAGCCATACGCATGTTGGAGTATTAAGGAAAGTGCTTCGGTTCGACATGATAAACCTCATTCCACTTTTCAAGGAATCAGTTGTTGCTAACATTGTCTTTAAGACTTGTTAGCCCCTCCATTTCCAGCTTTTTATGCTGTTATAGGAGAACGCATCGCACCCCATGTATCATATTGTCTTACTAACTCAACAAATTCTGCAATGGCTGGAGAGGGACTCATATATTCATTTTTGACAAGGTATTCATATAATAAAGAAGTGGCACTTGTTAGTGTTCCTTCATCATCTTGAACAGACACAAAGCCCCATTCAAAATCATTTAAATGAAGAGCTGTCTTATGATGGTCAATAAGTTGTACTTTTCCACCCTTTTTATAATAGTCATCTAGTCGAATCGTATTTTCTTCATTGACAGAAAGGTCGGTAATAAAGAGAAAGGTATCTTCTGTTTTTTGATCTAAGAACTTTTCTACTTCTTGGTTCAGAAAAGAAACGGAGTTATAACGAACCTCTACGTCCTCTCCGAAAGCAAGTTTTGCAATAATGCCGCAGCCGACCCCATCAAGGTCATTATGCGATAATAGTTTGTACATTTTTTTCACCCCTGCCCAATAGTATAATCTAATATGGAAAAAATAGAACAGCTAACAGCCAATTTCTTTTAGAAAAACTTCTAATGAAAAGAAAAAAGGTGTCTCAAATAGGTTTTCACCTAGCTTTGAGACAGCCTTGATATGGTTATTTCATGCCAATGTATACATTTTCGCCGTCTATTTGAATTTCTTTCATATTCTCTATTCTTTCAAAGAAAAGCTGATGAATAATAACTCCTTTATGGATAAGAAAATCATATTCTTTCATTGTTTTGATAAAAGTGGTAGACCCATCAATAAATAAATCGATTTTTTTATCAATAGGCAGATTTTTATCTTTTCGCAAATCCTGAATAGACCGAATGAGTTCCCTGATATTTCCCTCCTTTTTTAATGCTTCCGATATAGTAGTATCGAGCATCACGGTGAAATGTTTATTGGAGGCCTCTTCATAACCAGGCAAATTCGTCTTTCTTTGGAGTATTACTTCTTCTTCTGTTAAGGTAATGCTTTCTTTACTTTCTAGTTTAACAGTTAAATATCCTTTATTTAGAAAGAAATTTATTTGTTCTTCTGTAGCATTCTGTAATATATCTTTTGCACTCTTTACGTTTTTCCCTAACTTAGGTCCTGCCTTTTTAAAATCAAGCTTTAGGGAATAATGAACGTAATCATCGGCAGAATCTACCCAGTTGATGTGTTTCACATTCAGTTCATCTTTTATAATCGACTCAAACTGTAAAAATTCGATAGCTTCGTTATTGTTTGCGGACACAATCAGTAAAGTTGCTAACGGTTGTTTTGTTTTTATTTGATAACGGTGACGAAGGCTTCTCCCTAGCTCCACCACTTCTTTCACTTTTTCCATTTGCTCCTCTAATTGCTTATCTCTCCATTTTGAAATAGTAGAAGGAAAGCTAGTTAAGTGGACACTTTTCCCTGTTAAAGCAAGATGAATGCTTTCAGAAGTAAAAGGAATAAATGGAGCCAATAATTGTGATAAACGAATTAATACTGTATAAAGGGTTTGAAAAGCAGAAACTTTATCTTCTGGCATTCCTGCTATCCAAAATCGTTCTCGATTTCTGCGAATATACCAATTGCTCACGTCATCCATTAATTCCCCGATTTTTCTGGCTGCATTTGTAAGCTGATAATTTTCCATCTCGTTTTTTACCACAACCGTTGTTGTCGTTAATCGAGAGAGAATCCAACGGTCCATGATAGGAATGTTTTTGATCTTTGGCAATTTCGGATCAAAGTGATCAATTTCTGCGTATAAAGAGTAGAAATGAAATAAACTTAAGAATGTATCAATCATTTTTGATTTTGCTTCTTGGACATTTTTTTCTGAGAATCTTTTTTGGTTCCATGGAGCGCTATCTGCAACAAGCGCCCATCGCAGAGCGTCTGCACCATATGTTTGGATAAGCTCAATCGGATTTAGTGCATTCCCCTTACTTTTGGACATTTTTTGTCCGAGTTCATCTAATACATGCCCTGTGGCAAGAACATTTTTATAGGGAACTTCTCCCGAATAAAGGACAGAAACTGCTAAAAGAGAATAAAACCATCCTCTTGTTTGATCAATGCCTTCTACAACAACATCTGCTGGAAACTGTTTTTGAAACAGTTCGCTATTTTCAAATGGGGTATGATATTGGGCAAAGGGCATGGAGCCACTATCGAACCATACATCAATTACCTCAGGTGTCCGGTACATATCTCCACTGCAGGATGGACAAGTAAAGACAAGTTCATCTACATATGGTTTGTGCAATTCCACATCATCAATCGGAGTTTTGTTATAGTTTTTTACCTCAGAAATGCTTTTGGGAGCAATCTCCTTTTGACAGGATGTGCATTGCCAAACATTTAAGGGAGTTCCCCAATATCGATTACGACTAATATTCCAATCAACTAAACCATCGAGGAAATTTCCAAATCGACCATTCTTTATATGCTCAGGGTACCAAGTTACTTCTTGGTTTTTGGCAACCAACCTTTCCTTTGCAGCAGTTGTTTTAATAAACCAGCTTTCTGTGGCATAATACAAAAGCGGTGTGTCGCAGCGCCAGCAATGCGGGTAAGAATGTTCATATTTCTCTTTATGGAATAACAATCCTTTTTGATGGAGTAGCTTGATTATCTCTACATCAACCTTCCCGTCTTTTACAAAGGAACCGGCTAATGGTGTAATGCTTTCCTTGTACCTTCCCCTTTCATCCACTACATGGACAAAAGAAAGATTGTTTGTCTGCACAAGACGATAGTCATCCTCACCGTACGCTGGAGCGATATGGACAATTCCTGTTCCGCTATCGTTTGTGACGAAATTACCATGATGAATGGTGTGCCCTTTTTCCACTTGAACGTATGAAAATGGTGCTGTATAGGAAAGTCCTACTAATGTTGATCCCTTCAAAGTTTCAAGGACTTCCCCTTCTAAGCCGATTACCGGCTGTAATCTATCTTTTGCAACGATGAATATTTCCTCTCCTACTTTTACTCTAACATAGTCTAAATCTTTGTGAACCGCTAAGGCGACATTTGCTGGCAATGTCCAAGGAGTCGTTGTCCAACCGAGTATATATTCGTTTTCTTTTGTGGCAAGCTTAAATTTAACTGTTGCACTCAAGTCTTTTACATCTTTATAGCCTTGTGCGACCTCATGTGAGCTCAAGGAGGTTTGGCAGCTTGGGCAGTATGGTGAAACGCGATGCCCTTTATATAACCAGCCTTTTTCGTGAATAGTACCAAGGATATTCCAAACCGATTCGATGTATTCATTACTCATGGTCATGTAGGGATGATCCATATCAACCCAATATCCTAATTCCTCTGTAAAGGTTCGCCATTGTTTTTCATAGGAAAATACACTATCTTTACATTTTTCAATAAAAGGAATAATGCCATAGTTCTCAATTTCTTGTTTTCCAGAAATACCTAGCGCCTTTTCGACCCCTAATTCAACAGGAAGTCCATGTGTATCCCAGCCTGCTTTACGAATGACTTGTTTGCCGTTCATTGTTTGAAATCTTGCGATGATGTCTTTGATGGTTCTTCCAAGTGCATGACCGACGTGTGGGAGGCCGTTGGCAGTTGGTGGTCCTTCGTAAAAAACAAAGGTGTCATTGTTATTGCGCTGTTCGATTGACTTTGGAAAAATTTGTTCTTCCTCCCAATAGGCCAGGATTCTTTTTTCACGAGCTCTGTCTGTTTCTTTTTGTACTTCCATCTATATCCCTCCATCTATTTAATAAACATTCCAGTATAGAAAGATATTTTTAGGAAAAAAAAAAACACCCGTCCCTTTAGTAAGGGACGAGTGTATTATCATAACCCGCGTTACCACCCAAATTCTGTTTGACAAAAAACAAACAGCGCTTAGTCAACGTACTATCATACGTGTTCCTTTTAACGGTGGAAATCCGTCAAGACTTACTAGTTGTTCAGCCTTGCATCTCAGAGATGATTTTTTCGTTTCGGTTACCTTACTGGCTTTCACCATACCCAGCTCGCTAAAAGGGATATCAAAACGTACTTTTTCTCTTCATTGATTTCTATGAATTGGAATGTTTTGTATAGGATAGCACTTTTAATGGAGAATTTCAAGGGACATTTGCCTATATCAAGCAAAGGAGGAAAGCCGGATAAATAGGATTTTTTAGCCACAAAACTGTCATAGTATCCCGATTGGTATTTTGTTAGAATGGTAGGTAGTGATTATTAGGTTTGAAAGGAAGTAGAGAGATGAAAAAAGTATTGAATATAGCCTTCTTTTATACAATTTTAGGTTTAGTTAGTGGCGTTTACTATAGAGAGTTTACGAAAATGAGAGATTTCACAGGGGAAACGCAGCTCTCTGTTGTTCATACTCACTCGTTTGCTTTAGGAATGATGATCATGCTAATCGTCTATTTATTCTGTTATACGATGAAAATACATACACTTAAAAATTTTGATTTGTTCTTTTATTTTTATAATATTGGTTTACTATCAACGATTACATTAATGGTGATAAGAGGAACTCTGCAAGTGCTTGAATTTGATTTATCCAGCGGTTTAGATTCTGCCATCTCTGGAATTGCCGGATTAGGGCATATTTCTATAACTATTGGTTTAGTGATTTTTTTCCTTCTTTTGAGAAAGAATCATAGCGAGAATATTCGAACGAAATAGGAAAAAATGTTTTTCCGAAGTTTATAAGAATGATAAATTTGCTTCGGAAAAAACATTCTAGATTCATGATCAACTATGCGCCTCCTTGTTTATATAATGGGAAAGAGCCAATAAAGGAAAAATCTTATTATAACTATGATAATAAATGTAGAATTGTTTCGGTAACCCAATACCTGTAGGATAAGTAATGGCGCGTTCCTCTTTCTTTTCGTCTAGTAAGTAACGAATTCCCCTTTTCACTTCTTTGCTTGCTCCTTCTCCTGCCGCAATTAAGGCATCAACAGCCCAAGCTGTTTGTGATTCCGTGCTAAATGGTAGAGGAACATAGATGGAAGTTTCACAGCTCCTACAAGATTCTCCCCATCCTCCATTGGAGTGTTGGATTTTTTTCAGCCAACCAATTGCTTTTTGGATTGCTGGGTGATTTGGTTTCATGCCAACTGCTGTTAACCCTGTAAGTGCTGCCCAAGTCCCGTAAATATAACAAACACCCCATCTGCCATACCAAGAGCCGTTTTTTTCCTGATTATTGATTAACCAGCTGACGGCCTGCTTTATATGAGGATGTGTGTCGTTAAGATGAGCAAAGTTTCCAAAGTATTCTAATACTCTTCCAGTTAAATCAGCGGTAGAAGGATCCACGGCAGCATCCTTTGCATTATCGATTGGAACCATCTTGAGAATGTCCCAATCGGTATTCTTTTCGAACGCTGCCCACCCTCCATCTTTATTTTGCATGGATAATAAATAGTTTGTGCCTTTTTGCCAAGCGTAATGAACCGTTTTGTTTGATGAGGCGGTTGCGGTTAAGGCCCGTAAAACGGCAGAGGTATCATCATTGTCAGGATTATTCGTATTAATATCAGAAAAGCCCCATCCTCCTGGTTCCGAATTTGGGTTATGAACCTGCCAATCTCCTTTTTTTGTATGTTGTTTTGCTAGCAAATAATTAGTTGCTTTTATTATTGGAGTAGATTCAGTAGGTATTCCAGCTTGTTGTAATGTATAGCTGATTAAGCCTGTGTCCCAAACCGTGCTGGTGGAGTTCTCTAGGTGACTTTGCTTACCTTTTTTATCGATAAGGGATGTGAGTCCAGCAATTGCTTTTTGAATTACTGGAGAATTTTTTTTATAGCCAAGGGCAAGTAATGCATAGATCATAAAGAAAGTTGCACTCGCATAACTGTAAAGTGTCCCATCCTCTTCTAATCGATCTAGCATGTATTTTTCTGCAGATTGAAAGCCTAAGTGATGAAGATAGGCTGGAAACTTTCCGATTCGTTTCATTTCTTTCCAAAGAAATGTAAGGGGATTTCGCTCTTCTTCTAGGTGATCAAAGGATGGATAAAGAGCTATATCTCTTACAAATAGGTCATCTAGCGGTGGCTTGGTTTTTGTTTGGATTGTGAATTTTTTATTGGCTGCTATTAACATCGGAATGAAGTGAATCCGAGCATAGGCACTAAATTGGTAGAAATTGAAAGGCTGAAAGGTTGGCAAGAGTAAAAATGTCATTGGAATGTAGATCATATGGGACCAAGGGTAGAGACCATTCACGGATAGCATCCATTTTATCATAAAATGAGCCTTCGCTAGGCCGCCGTGTTTTAAAATAAATGCTTTTGCTTTCTGCATTTGTGTGTCTTCCTTTGCATAAAGGCCAGAATATAATAGGGCAGTGTAAGCAATTATGGTAGCAGAGAGATGGCCGTTTGGTTCATCGCTATATGCTTTCCAATAGCCTTCTTTATGCTGGGCGTTACGCAGTGTTTTGGCTAAAAGGTGGATGTTTTCTTCTTCTGTGTGAATGTTTAATGCTCGAATGGTGATGATATAAAAAGCATCTGTCATTAAGCTTCCTTGAAACCGGAAATGAAAAGAACCGTCTGACTTTTGTAGCTCGACAAGCTCTTTTATGCGTTTTTGTTGCTCTTTTTCAACAGAGTGGAGAAATGTATTCAATATAATCACCTCAAATGTAACATCGTATTAGTAAACTTTATGCTTCTTAAGGAAAGTCATATTCAGAAATATTTATATTTTCTTTTTTTAGTAGTTGAAATTAGGGGGAGAGAGGTCTATAATGAACATAATTTAATGGAGCGAACATGTTGATCAGAAGGAGTACCCTAAGAACCTTTTTCGAAAGAGAGCAGTCGGTAGCTGAAAAGATTGTGCAAAAGCCTTAGGAGAAGACATCTGTGAGTGTTACTTTGAACGTATTATGCTAGTAGAGGTAACCGGTTATCACCGTTATGATACAAGTGGTTTCTGTATGAAACAATTTGGGTGGTACCGCGGATAATCCGTCCCTTTTATAGGGGCGGATTTTTTTATGTTTTTTTTAGACGAATATTTAGTGTCTAGCCCTGGGCACCCAGGGGCTGATGGGCTTTTCTAATAAGGAGGTGAGTGCCGTGGACGATGATGATGATAACGATATGAATCAAAATTTTACTAACTTTAGGAGGAACAGTTATATGGAATCTTCAAAAAGGGTGCTCATTTCTGAGTGTAATATGCTTATTGGTAAAGAGGTTGTTTTAAAGGGCTGGGTGAAAAAGATTCGCCAGCTAGGAAAAGTAGGCTTCTTGTTATTGAGAGACCGCACTGGGTTGCTGCAATGTGTATTAGAGCAAGAGCAGAATCAGGTGAAAATAGAGACAGAGAGTGTTGTTCAAGTTACCGGAATTCTTGTAAAAACAGATAAAACAGCAAATGGAGTGGAACTTCAAGTTAGTGAAATCCTCGTACTAGCTGAAGCTGATTTATTGCCATTTGAAATTAATAAGAAAAAACTGAATGTCGGCTTAGATCATTTACTGAATCATCGAGTTCTATCCTTAAGACATGAACAAATAAACGCAATATTTACGATTCAATCCGTGTTCGTGAAAGGTTTTACAGATTTTCTCATGCAAGAAGGGTTTACCAGAATTTTCACTCCAAAAATAGTTTCACAAGGAGCAGAAGGCGGGGCAAATGTTTTTACCTTTAACTATTTTGATAAAAGTGCCTATTTAGCACAATCCCCTCAATTTTATAAACAAATGATGGTAGGAGCGGGCTTTGAAAGGGTGTTTGAAATTGCCCCTGTATATAGGGCGGAAGAGCATAATTCATCTAGACATTTAAATGAATATATTTCGTTAGATGTAGAAATGGGATTCATTGAAAATGTGGAGGAAGTAATGGAGATGGAGAAGCGAGTTCTTCAATATGTTTTCCAATATGTGAAGGAGCGTTGTCAGAAGCAGCTGGACGTTCTTCAGGTCGACATACCAGTGTTGAACGAAATCCCTAAAATGACATTAACAGAAGCACAGGCTATATTAAAAGAGACATATCAAAAGGACTCTCCAGAAGGAGATTTAAATACAGAAGGGGAAAAATGCATCGGAAACTATGTTAAGTATAAATATGGAAGTGATTTTGTGTTTATAACAAACTATCCGAGAGCAACAAGACCGATGTATACCATGCCAAATAAGGAAAATCCTGAGCTGACAGATTCTTTTGACCTTTTATATAAAGGAAGTGAAATTACCTCTGGCGGGCAAAGGATTCATCGTAAAGGAGAGCTAATAGCTTCTTTTAGAGAAAAGGGACTAAATCCGAATGAATTTAAGGCATATATCGATTCTTTTGCATATGCTATTCCACCGCATGGAGGATTTGGAATTGGTTTAGAACGGATTATAATGAAGTTCCTAAACCTTGGGAATATTCGTGAAGCAAGCGCATTTCCGAGAGATTGTGATAGGCTTATTCCATAAAAGGGTTATTTAATTCTAGTACTCATAAATAAAAACTAGCCCCTTACTCGTAAATTCGTAGGTTAATTTGGAAAAATGTTTTCTAGAAAACATAATCAAAGCAGAGCTACATTTACGAAAGGAGCTAGTTTTATTATAATATCCCGAATTTGATTGATTGAAACATAAAAAGGAGCATATTTTTATAAAATTTTAATTATATGGGTTTCTTTTCTATCTAGAAAAGGTATAGGACAAGGAGATAGATTATACATAGTTGGAGGGGGAAACATATGATAGAGGATCTAGAATTAGTACTTGATGCAAAAGCTGTGCTTGGAGAAGGACCATGCTGGGATTTTAGAAACAATATTTTATATTGGGTAGATATTGAAGGAAAAAAAGTACATATGTATAACCATATTTCTGGTGAGCACAAACAGGTTCAACTAGAACGTGAAGTATCGGCTGTTATCCCTTGTATAACAAAAGATACAGAATTTATTGTTACATTAGATAATGGCTTTCATCTTTTAAATATAGAAACAGAGCAACTAAAGTTTATTGGCGATCCAGAGCGAGATTTAAAACAGAATCGTTTTAATGATGGGAAATGTGATGCTTATGGTCGTTTATGGGCAGGTACAATGTGCAGAGATGGAAAGACGAAAGATGCAGCACTATACTGTCTTGATAATGAAGGAAAATGGACGGAAAAAATAAGTCATTTGAGTATTTCGAACGGCATGGCATGGACTAGTGATAATGAATACTTATACCATATTGATACACCTGCTCAAACAGTAACACGTTATGAATATGATTTGGAAACAGGAAAATTAGGAAAAGCAAAGCAGATTATTGATTTTTCAGAGGAAGAAGGATTCCCAGATGGTATGACAATTGATAGCGAAGGAATGCTATGGATTGCTCATTATGGTGGAGGAAGAGTGTCTAGATGGAATCCAGAGAGTGGGGAAAAATTAAGTGAAATATGCTTGCCAGTACCGAATGTGACTTCTTGTACATTTGGAGGGGAAAAATTAAATGAGTTATATATAACGACAGCGAGATCTGGTTTGGATGATGAAGAATTAAAAAAGTATCCACAATCAGGAGGGTTATATAAAATCAAGCTACATATTCAAGGGGTAAAAACGTATTTATATCAAAACTAATTCGTAGATATTGGCTATAAAAAAGAGCTAATCAAACAGGATAATCATTTGATTAGCTCTTTTTTTATTTAACAACTAAAACCGGACATTTTACTCGTTTGATTACTTTATGACTAACACTTCCCAATACCATTTCTTGCAAGGAATTTAATCCGCGACTGCCAATGACAAGTAAGTCAAAGCTATTTTGATTTGCATACTCGACAATTGTAGGACCCGGCTCTCCATGAAGAAATAGTAGATTATAAGCGATATTATTGGATTGTAAGTATTCTTCCATTGATACGAATTTTTTCCGCCTAGTAAGTTCTAAATCAGCCTTCCCTTGAGCGTGCAATACATCATATTTCGATTGAGTGATATCTAGGACATGAACAACTGTAATTACAGCATTCTTCTGAAGGGAAGCTAATTTCACTGCTTCTGTTGTTGCTCTTAACGAGTTTTTTGAACCGTCAATTGCTAAAAGAATAGTAGAATACATGATTTACGCTCCTTTTGAGTTAGTGATCAGATAATTTCGCATTTTGTTTGGGAAATACAGCAAGTTTATCTACAATCTTTTTACTTGCAGAATCTAAGCCAGTAATGGTAACTGTATTTTGATTTTCCTTCAGCTTTAACGCAATTTTATCAATGGCACCGACTGCAGAATCATCCCATACATGAGAATTAGTAAAATCAATGGAAATTTGTTTGTTTTTAATCGTTGTATCAAATGCTTGAACAAAGCTATCAACAGAAGCAAAAAATAGTTGTCCTTCCACTGCATAGTTGTAGCCTTGCGATGTTTCCTGTTTATGCATCTTCACATGGGAAATCTTCGCAGCAAATAAGACAGCACTTAAAATAACTCCAGCAATTACCCCTATGGATAAATTATCGGTTGCGACAACAATTATCACGGTTACGAGCATAACGATTGCATCTCCTTTTGGAGCAGTAACTAAGTACTTGAAGGAAGACCAGTCAAAGGTGCCGATACACACCATAATCATGATGCCAACTAGGACTGGCATAGGAATTTGTACAACAAGACTTCCTAATACCATTATCAAAAACATAAGAAAAACACCTGCAACAAATGTAGAGAGTCTTCCTCTCCCACCTGATTTCACATTGATAACAGATTGACCAATCATCGCACAGCCAGCCATTCCGCCAAAAAATCCTGTAACAATATTAGCTATTCCCTGTCCCCTTGCTTCTCTGTTTTTATTGCTGTCTGTATCTGTTGCATCATCAACGATAGAAGCAGTTAATAAGGATTCCAATAAACCAACAATTGATAAAGCTAGCGCATATGGGAAAATAATTGCTAACGTCTCAAAGGAAAACGGTACATTTGGAATAAAGAAAGATGGCAATGATTGCGTAATTTTTCCCAAATCACCAACAGTAGCTACATTTACATTTCCAAAAATAGCAACAACGGTTAAAATAATAATAGCAATTAGTGGTGCTGGAATGACTTTTAAAAATCGCGGCAAGATATACACAATTAATAACGTGATGATTACAAATAAATAAGTAATGTTTGTGACGTTAATAAGATGTGGCACTTGAGCCATAAAAATTAAGATCGCTAAAGCATTAACAAATCCAATCATCACTGCTCTCGGGATAAACTTCATGAGCTTCGCAATTTTTAATACGCCGAAAATAATCTGAATTATCCCTGTAAGGATTGTAGCAGCAAATAAATATTCTAATCCGTAATCTCTAACTAATGGCCCCATTAATAATGCCATTGCTCCTGTTGCTGCTGAAATCATACCAGGTCTTCCACCTGTAAACGAAATAACCACAGCCATAGTAAAAGAGGCATACAATCCAATCATCGGATCTACCCCGGCAATGATAGAAAATGCAATCGCCTCTGGTATTAATGCAAGAGCAACGACCATTCCTGATAAAATATCCCCACGGATATTTGAAAACCATTCCTTTTTTATTTTTTCAATCAAATGATTCACCTCAATATCTTTCTGCTTGATACAAAGAAGTCTACCATGTTTTTTCCCAAAAAGGAATATATTTTGGGAAAGTTTTTACAAGCAGAGAATTTCTATCTATAATAATGAGAAGAGATAATGTTGGAGGCAATTAAGATGAAATATGGTTATATGCGACCTACCATTGCAGATACTAGCTGCGAGCAGCAGTTAAAAATACTGAAACCTATATGTGAGCAAATGTATCAAGAAGAACATGATTCGGCAAAAAATAGATCAAAGCTATCGGAAGTAATAGCCTCTCTATTAAAGGGAGACAAAATTGTTGTAGCGCAGTTATTTACCATTGCAGACTCGAGTAGGCATCTGATGGAGTTATTAGAAATACTTGAAGACAAAGGTGCTTATTTACAATCAATAAAGGAAGATATTGATACAGAAAGAAAAAAGGAGTATTCGTTGTCTGAAATGCTATCTCATTTAATTGAATTCCAGAATGAGATTATTCGGGAAAGAACAAAAAAAGGCATGGAATACGCGAGACAGCATGGGAAAGCAAGTGGAAGACCGAGAAAAGCGGATGAAAATGTAAAAAAAGCAATGGAGATGTATCAGTCTAAAAAATATACATTAAAAGAAATAAAAGCAGAAACAGGAATTAGTAAATCTACATTATATAGGTATTTAGAGCATTAATGGGGGATTTCATTTTTAAAGAGTGGAAGGCAGAAGTAGAGTTTATCAAAGGAACGAAAGCAAGAAATAAGTCGTTCATCCGAGGAATGAACGACCAAGTCGAAGTAGAAACGATTTTTTTTTTAGAAAGATAAATACTGCATTTATCTTGTCTTAAGTAACTGTTTTACGATTATACCTAAAGAATTTTCCTCCATAAAAGGAGCTAGCTTTGCTAGTGATTGAGGAGACAGTCTATCAGCATCCATATTGGATAATAATTGATCAATAGCATCCTCTTCAAAAAAAGGAGCAAGTTCTATTAGCTGTTCTAATTCTATTTCTCCATTCACTGCTTTATCCACTAGTTCATTAAAGGAAGCTTCTCCAATAAATGGAGTCATTTTTTGTATGAAAGACCATTCCCCCTTACTTGATGCGATTGAAACTAATTGCTCAATCGTATCTTCTTCTAAAAAGGGAGCCAAGCTAATTATATGTTCCTCATTTAACTTTTCATCTTCTATTCCCTGTAAGACAAGATTATTTAAAGCTGTATCACTAATAAATGGAGCCATATTTGTGATGAACTTCCAAGTTAATTGCCCATTTTGCACATTCCATATTAAGTTGTCTATATATTCTTCATCTAAGAAAGGGGCAAGCTGGACTAATTCTATAGGTTCAATCGATTCGCTAATGACTTGATTTGCGATTGACTGTAAGGTGCTAGAAGATACAAAAGGGGCAATTCGCTGAACAATCTTCCAATCTATTGTTTCTTTTGTTGCTTGTATGACGATTTCATCTAATGCTTCTGTTGACAAAAAAGGAGCTAGATGAACAATTGTGTCTAAATCCCAAGCCGTTGTATCCATTTTTTCAGATACTTTACTTAGTTGACTAGTTTTAATAAGAGGGGCGATATCAATAAGCTCCTTTACGTCGGCGGCTCCTGAATTAATTAAATCCGCAACTTCCTCGGTTTGGTCGGCTGATAAATGTTCAACCATTTTCCCGATTTGCTTGGAAGGTTTTGGCTGTTTAATCCCAGCGTTCATTAAGAGATCAATAGAAACCTCCAATTCATTCGCAATAATGGGAATGGTCATAATATCAGGAAGGGATTCTCCTCTTTCCCATTTCGATACTGCTTGGTGACTGACATTTAATTTATCCGCTAATTCAACTTGCGTAAGATCCTTTTCTTTTCTTAATTTTGATATATAAGCACCAATTTTTCGTGAATCAACCATACTTGTCATCTCCTCTACTTTTCCAGTGCACACTGTCTAATTCGATACTAGCATACTTGCCAAAACATGCCTATCAACGGCTAGTTGAATAGCTTAAAAAAAGTGATTCTACTGGTGGTAGAATTGTTTTTGCATGATGGTTTCTAGTGGAAAGCAATACAACATTAGAACATAAAAAAGAGGCTGGGACAAAACTAAATACCTAATCTTTAAAGACGAACAATCTCTAATTTAGAACTTAAATAAAGCTACTTTTTCAAGATGGTTCTCTATGTTTTTAAATATAGTTAAGTGTAAAAACTAAGTCGTTCCATTGCTCTACAGACGCACGATGCGCCGGGGAGGAAGCTGAGCCTCCTCACTGCGAGGCCACTGAAAAAGTATATTACCTGGTGAATCATTAGTTAGCAAACCATTCTAACTTAGTGTAGGTTTTTGTTTTCCGAGGCTTACCGCACGACTCACCGGGGCGAGCGCCGAGCCGCTTCACAGCTCACACTCCTGCAGGGTCTCGGACTTTCTCGCATCTCCCGTAGGAGTCGAGCGTCCTCCGCTCCATTTCACTTTGTTTTAAAACCTTGTTCTAAAACGAAAAACGAACAATTATGCATGTTAATCGCATAATTGTTCGACTTTGTTGCTAACTGAAATGTTTATGTCCCAGCCTCCTATTATAATCTTACACTAATACGCCTTCTTTATATTCTTTTGTTAATGTTGGCCAGAATTCTTTATTTGCTTCAATTAAATCATCAAGAACTGCTTTCGCTACTTTAGCAGAAGGTAAGGTTTTATTTAATGTGAATGCTTGTAATGCTTTTTCATAAGAACCTTCCACAATGGCTTGCACTAAAATTTTCTCCGATGCTAATTGTTGGTCAATCATTGCTTTGTAGAAGTAAGGAATGTCTCCAACAAATTCAGGTTTAGGACCATCACTTGTAATAAGCGCAGGCACTTCAATCATCGCATCATTTGGCAAGTTTGGAATTGTTCCATTGTTTTCTACCATTACTAAATATCTTTTTCCGAGGTTTTGAGCAAGAGATACTGTTACATCTACAATAAATGTTCCGTGTACACCAACTGCAAAGGAATCTTCTAAAATACCAGTCTCTTCATATTTATCTACTGTTTCAAACAATGTTTTTTCACGGCCATCCATTACTTCGTTCGCACGAGTGTATTCCTTATTTGAAGTTTCCACAATATGATCTGGGAACAGATAGTATTGTAAATATGGATTCGGCAGATATTCTGGAAAATGATCCATGATTAGTTTAATATTCTTAAAGGTTTTAATCCAGGAAGAATCTGCATGACGATAGTCAATTTTTGAAACATCTTCTGTTAGTAATCCATGTTTATATACATGCTCACGAATTTCTGGCAATCTTTCTACCCCATCAACTTTAATGCTTGTAAACCAGCCAAAGTGATTTAAACCAAAGTAGTCAACATCTAATTCTTCTCTTTCTACTCCGAGGATTGCTGCGATATTACGCATTGTTGCAACAGGCATATCACAAATGTTTAAGACTCTTGAATTTGGTCGAAGCTTACGAACACCTTCTGCCACAATGGATGCTGGATTGGAGTAGTTTACAATCCATGCTGTTTCTTTAGCATATTTTTCTACATAATCGATCAGCTCAATCATTGGAGAGATAGTTCTCAGTCCGTAAGCCAATCCGCCAGGTCCACATGTTTCTTGCCCAACTACATGATGGGAAAGGGGAATTTTCTCATCGAGTTCACGCATTGCATATTTTCCAACTCTCATTTGGGCAAATACAAAGTCTACATCTTCAAAGGCTGTTTGTGGATCTGTTGTATCAATGACTTTAATTTTATCTGTATATTCTTCAATGACGGCCTTTGCAGCTACGACTACTTTAGACTGTCTTTCTCCGTCAATATCGTAGAAGCGAATTTCAGAAAGTGGTAGATCTTCTAATCGGTCCATTAAGCTACGAATAATTCCTGGAGTGTATGTGCTTCCCCCGCCTGCAACTGCTAATTTATATGTTTTCATCTTAAATTCCTCCTAATTGTTGGTCTACTTGATCTCGAACAGATTTAACATTTAAACCATATACGACTTGGACATTATTTCCTGATTTGATAATTCCTTTGGATCCTGTTTGTTTTAATATCAGTTCATCTACTGCATTTGGATCTTTTAAAATTAGGCGTAATCTTGTATAGCAATTATCAACATTTTCAATGTTTGCTTTTCCGCCCAATGCATCGACAATAGTTGCCCCTAAAGCTGATGGCGAATCATTTGTCGTTCCACCAGATACAGCTGCCTCTGCATTAGCTAATTCATTTGTTTCAGCTGCTATCATATCTTCTTCACGACCTGGTGTTTTTAAATTAAATTTAAGAATTAAGAAGCGGAAAAGGATAAAATAGATAACTGCCATTAGTAATCCTACTAAGATAAACATTGGCCAGTTGGACTTTGTTGTTCCAAGCGGTAAATTATATAGTAAGAAATCAATAAATCCATTTGCGCCAATTGCATGTACATGAAAGATACTTAAGAGCATCATACCCACACCAGAAAGAACAGCATGTAGGACAAACAAGATTGGTGCGGTGAAAAGGAAAGCAAATTCTAAAGGCTCTGTTACTCCTAGTAAGAAGGAGGTAAAGGCTGCAGGAAGAAGAATTGCTTTTGCGATTGTTTTTTTCTTTTTATCTGCAGTTACATACATTGCTAGTGCTGCTCCCATAAGTCCAAACATTTTGCTTAAACCGCGAGCATCCCAGTTCACTGTACTGCTTAATACTTTAATGCTTGAGTCTGCCATTTCGGCAAAATAGATATTTCGGGCGCCATAAATAATTTCATTTCCGATATTTGCAACTCCACCTAATTCTGTGTAAAGAAATGGAGTATACACTAAGTGATGTAATCCAGTTGGGATGAGAATTCTTTCTAAGAATCCATAAATAAGTAATCCAACTACTCCTAAATTTTTAATGCCGCTGGCTACAGCTGTAATACCATCTTGTACGAATGGCCAAAATTCTGCGGCAAGTGCTCCTAAAATCATCGCACTAGGAATGGCTAAAATAGCTACAAAGCGATGTCCTGAGTATATAGCCATAACACCTTTGAATTCCGTGTCGCAGTATTTATTGTGCAAAATTCCAACTAGAGCACCTAGAAGAATTCCAGAAAAAACACCCATTTCCAATACTTGAACATTTAATACCATTGCTTGACCAGATAATTGCATTTGCTCTGGTGCTACTAAGCTACCAGTTAAACTTAATATTTGATGCATTGCATTTATGAAAATAACGAAGGTAACTAAGCCAGTTAAGGCAGCATATCCTTTATCTTTTTTAGCTAAGCCAATCGGAATACCGACAGCGAAGATTAAAGCTAGGTTTTGCAAAATCGATACAGCGGAGGAAGATATAAATTTCCCTGTATTTTGAATTAATGGATTTTCTAAAATCGGAATATATTGTGCTAAGTTTCCGTTTCCGAAAACATTTCCAAATGCGATAAATAGACCGATAATCGGTAGAATGAGAATTGGTGCAAATAAAGATTTTCCGAAGAGCTGAAGACCATTTACTACCTTTTTCATCTATAAAACCTCCCTTTGTTGGTAAGCGTTGTCATATCTTTTTAATAACCAAAGTATATAATTGAACAGGTAAATTTGAAAGGGTTTGCAAGGATTGTGTACAATGTCTTTCAATCCTGTAACATGTTACAAGGCTTAAGTGAAAGAAAGAGGATGTTCGATAGCATCCTCTTTCAACAGTGTATATAAAAAAAGTATTAATATTCTTTAACAATCCCTCTTTTAATCGCTACGATTAAAAGTAAATCAATGAGCATAAACATATTGGATTCAAAAGAGGTAACTTCGAATTCTTGTTGAGACTCAATGGTAGGATCGAGGACGGTAAAGACAATATCAGCAATTTTGGCGGTAGAGCTTTTATTGTTTCCGGTAAAAAGGATTGTTTTTACGCCTTTATCCTTTGCGATTTGCACTTTCTCTAGTACTTTAGCTGTTTCACCTGAGCGAGAAAAAGCAATGAGCAATTTGTATTTTTGAATATTATTGAGAAAAATCGCTCTACTGTCGCTTGTTGTTGAATTGGAAACATAATAACCAAAGAGCTCTAGTTTTTTTGCAAAATAGCTAGAAAAAAGCGTAGAAAAGCCTGCACCATAAAAGTAAATCATTTTATTTTCATTAATTTGCGCAAGAAATAGTTCGATGCTTGTTTCATCAAGGGAATCGATTGTTTGTTTATAATTTTGCTTAAAGGAAGAAACAGCATCTATCAATGGTTGATGAATACTATCTACATATTCTACTTCTTGATCAAGCATTTTTGTTACTTTTAAATTTAGGTTGTAAATAAATTCACTATAGCCACTAAAACCAAGTTTTTTACAGAGGCGGATAATGGTTGCTGTGGATACAAATAGATCATTTGCAGCTGCTCGAATGCTTAATGTTTCTCCTGCTAATTTCTTCTGGATAAGGAAATAGGTGATCTCTTTCTCTGCTTCTGTTAAGTTTTTATCATTTGCATAATCAAGAAACAGCATATCTATATTTTTCAAACCTCTCATCATTCCTTGTTCGTATTTTCGGCCTATATGTATCTCTTATTATAATGAATATATAGGGTATTATGTTTTACTTTTTTGCTGTGGTAAGCATAATTTAAAAAAGGATGCCAATACTACTAAACACAATGTAAATTCTGGAGGTTTTACTTCGTGTCTCAATCAAATATAAAGCTAACATCCTCAGAAATAGCTTCCCTGTGGACATCTTATATGAATAATTGTATGTCAAAGCAGGTTCTAACGCATATGCTTCAGCATGTAAAGGATCGAGAAATCTCTAATGCGATTCGTTTTTCTTTTCAGTTTGCCCAAAAACAAGAAAAGCGTTTTATAAAGATTTTTCAAAAAGATGATTTCGCCATTCCTCATGGATTTACAGAAACAGATGTTAATACCAATGCTCCTGCCTTATTTACAGAAACCTTTTGTCTAGCATATATTAATCAAATGGCGAAAGCAGGCTTATTGGCTTATGGAGGGTTCCTTGCAATGAGTACAAGGGAAGACCTCAGCGCTTTTTATCACCATGGATTACATAATACTTCCAAGCTTTATCATTTAACGAATTCAATATTAGAAAAGAAGGGTCTGTTAATTCGATCACCGCATACTTCCATTCCAAAGAAAATTGACTACATAGATAGCAAGAAATACTTAAGTGGTTTCTCTTTGTTCCATAAAAAAAGACCCTTAAATGCCGTAGAGGTTTGGACTAACCTAAAATAGCGAGACAATATAAAACACCTCCAAAATGGCAATACTTGAGATAAGTATTGTGACATTATTCGGAGGTGTTTTTGCGTGGGCAAAAAAACTGTATATACAAAAGAGATTAAAT